>CAZCKF010000136.1:0-7688 GCA_964499155.1 uncultured Chitinophagaceae bacterium | reverse complement strand
TGGATTTATACCAGGGTATCTTAGAAAATAATATGTCCCTGTTGAATTTTTTTGAAAGAGATTGTTTGTTTGCCGGGCTGTGTGCAACAATTGCATCTGCATGTTTAATTGCAAGCGATTCCAGCTCTTTAATGCAATTTTCATGACTGTTATTTGCTACATAATTCCATTCCCCGAGTTGGTTGAGCATACCGTGACCTCCAATTACTATGGCAGGTCCATTTGTTATTTTAAGGAAAGCACCAATTCCTCCATAATCTGGAACTTCAACTAAATCGATTGAATGAGACAGATGATTGTCAATTAGCCAATCTCTTGCAGATAATCCCCGTGCTATCCAGGAAGGTGCATCAAGTCCACCGTGACGAAAAAATCTTTTGTATTGATGGTAATGTTTATCAAAAGATTCCTGCAAATCAACATAAGTAACATTTCCTGAAATATTGTTTGGAGCTTTTCCCGTTTGCAATACAATAACGCTCACATTATGCGTCGACAGAAGCCGGACAAGGTGAGCATAGTAAGTAGTAAGCCCGCCAACTGATCCAGGCATTGTATCTGTGACTATGCAAACGTTCATTACACGAATTAAAACGAATTACACGAATTCTCAATCATTTAGCATTTCAGGAATGGTTCAGAAGTAAAAAAGAGTGTTTAACCGATTCTCCACAAAGCCAGTTTTTTATCAGGGTAGTTGTCGTTGAATTCTTCTTCAATTATGTATAATGGTCTTGAGAAATTAAATGGTGGTTTTTGCATGTTCAACATTCGAAATTCCCCGGGTTCAATTTCCTTGTTTTCCTTTATAAAATCATATGTATTGGTAAGCATAAATGTGATGCCTGATTTTTTAAAATTTGAAATGGCATCCACTACCAGCTTGTTGGGCAAATGAATGAAGCAGTCTCTCGACAAAACAAGGTCTGCCTGCGGCAGTTTATCAATTGTAATATCTGCAGCAATGAAATTTCTTCCGGGATATTTTTTGCGGTTTTCTTCTATCAATTCGGGGATAATGTCAATTCCCGTGTAATCAATGCCAGTCAAATCCATTTTTTGCATCCAGTTAAAATCACCACAGGGTGCATCAAGCATTGATTTTATATTGTATTGTTTCAACAAATCAGGAATTTCTTTCCGAATTTTTTCAGTATTCCTCAAACTTGAGCCAGGGCCTGACCAGGTTTCAGACGATCGCCAGGTATCAGTTTTATAATAAAGATGATGAAATATTTCCGTGAGTGTGCGGGGCTTTCTGCGGAACCAGCGCATGTTACATTTTTAAACTTAAAATGCGAATTGCAAGAATTGGATCAATACGAAAATAATTGAACCAGGTTTCTGTTTCGGATAAAATACCAGATTGTAGATAAGAAACATAAAAATGCCTGATCAATGATGTTCGCATTTTCTTTGGAACATAGGGCAATATGAAATGAAGTATTTCAAAACATTCGACCTTATTGATCCTGTTTTGTGGCAATGAAAGGTTGCTGCTGAAATGCTGGTATGTATTCATCGGTTGTGCATCATAATACAAATCAGCCCGAAGCGCAATGAACAAATATGTGTACCAATCTCCGTGGTGCATGAAAGTGGCGGTATCATCAATGCATTTCTCCAGCAGATCTCTATTTAAAACAGCACTGCTTACATTATTAACAGTACACTCTTTCCCCAAGCAAAATGTTATTTCTTCAATGCCTCGAACAAAATGTGATTCGCTCCATTTAGTTGTATTAAAATGCTTGTTTTTAAAAGCTGAAAACCGGTTTTCAACGGGTTTTTTTTCTTCTTCTTTCAAATATGCATCACAATAAAAGATACCGATAGATGGATGCAACTTGATTGCGGCCGCAGCCTGTTGTAAAAAAATATTTTCTGCAAAATCATCACTTTCGGCGATCCAGATCCACTCACCTTTGGCATGTTTTAAACCAGCCTGCCAGCTTCGAAATGGAGATCCGGTATTGGTTTCGTTGAAATGAATGTGTTTGATGCGTGGATGAGAACGGAATTCTTCAATAATTGTCCTGCTGTTATCGGTTGAAGCATCATCGATGATGATCACCTCAAAATCAACATTGGATTGGTTCAAAACAGATTCAATCCTTTTTTGTAGGTGATTTGCATGATTATATGATGGTATGATAACTGAAAAAAGCAATGTTATCGTATTAAATTCCTGATCATTTTAAAAGGAAAAAGAAGAGAATGACCCACCTTGTATGTCAATGTATTCATAATTGTTTCTTCCTGTTGTTTTAATGCCACTTCCAGAATGGATTTTGAGGTAAAAACGGACATGTTCATTTTAGGTAAAGAAGATTGTGATGCAACAGCAAAAAAATAAAAACCGGTGAATGATTTTTTATCGATTCGTTCAAAATCACCATTGTATTCCACTGCGTCTAGTTCCCCTGTCAGGAGTGAACCACTCACCATTCGTTGGATGTATATTTTTACAAACGCAAAGTTTAATTCTAGCAACTGTTTGAATTCATTTAAGTACAGTTCTTTCTTATGAAAGGGATTCGCATAATTGCGTACTTCACTGTACTCTTTTTTATCTGGAGTTGAAATCAATAAAAGTCCATCAGGTTTTAAAACTCTTTTAATTTCGACCATTGCTTTTTCATGTTCACTTGTATGCTCCAGCGTTTCAAAACAGGTGACAAGATCTATTGAATTTTCAGAAACAGGCAGATGCTCAATATTGCCATTTTCAAATCGAAGATTAGTTGCTTTATATTTTGACCGTGCCTCTGAAATAACTGTAGACTTATTATCAATGCCAATTACACTGGTTGCAACTTTGGCCAATAAATTAGAACCATATCCATCGCCACATGCAACATCAAGCACATGTTTTCCCTTTGCAAAATCCATGGCAATTGCATATCGATGCAGGTGTTCAATGGTGGTATCGTTGTAAATACCCTTTTCCAGTCTTTCACCTGTCCATTTCTTTTTCATTCGCTGACCTTTTCAATTTGCCATTTCAACATCGGTCTAATTACACCCGGAAAATCACCGGGACTATTACCTCGGGCTGTCATTTCATCAAAAACTTCGTGAACATTGAAAAGAATAACATCCTTTTCGTGCAAATGAATGACCTGATCGGTATGATTAAAAATTGCCGTGCTCACAAGGTATGTTCCGGTATTCAATAAACTTTTCGGAACCCAGGTGGTTGCTTCAAATTTCCCAACAGGATGCTTTTGGTTATACAATGGATGATCCACGCTGTGCGTGTCAAAAACATTTATCCCTTCCTGGTTGTGAATGTTGTGGCCCAGCCAAAGCACATGTCCGTCTTGTAAAACCTGGTAATTCATTTTAATACCGATTGATTCATTCACAGCAAAATCTTCGGTAGTTTTTTCCTCCTGATTAATCATTTGAACTGAAAGAAGTTTTACGATATCATTTCCCGGCTGGTTTTCATTCCACGTCTGGTTTGCGGATCTGTTAGCAATGCTGGAAATATATTCCCCGATGACTTTGGAAGAAGTGCCACTGGATATCATTTTGCCATGATCCAGCAAAACTGCCTGATTACACAACGAGGATATATAACTCATGTTGTGACTTACAAAAAGGATTGTTCTTCCATCTGAGCGGCTTACTTCCTGCATTTTGCCAATGCATTTTTTGTGAAACTCAACATCCCCCACTGCAAGCACTTCATCAATCAATAATATTTCTGGTTCAAGGTGTGCAGCCACTGAAAACGCAAGACGCAACTGCATGCCGCTGCTGTATTTTTTTAAAGGAGTGTCAATAAATTTTTCAACACCACTGAAATCAACAATTTCATCAAACTTTTTTGTGATCTCATTTCTGCGCAAACCAAGAATGGATCCATTCAGATAAATATTTTCTCTTCCTGTAAGTTCAGGATGAAAGCCTGTACCTACTTCAAGCAGACTGCCAACGCGTCCGCGCAGAACAATATGACCTTTTGTTGGGGGTGTAATGCGTGAAATGAGTTTGAGCAGGGTTGTTTTACCTGCGCCGTTGCGGCCAATTATACCAACCCTGTCACCTGCTGCAACATTGAAACTAACATCATCCAAAGCCCAGAAAGAGTGTTTGTGGTTTTTTTGTTTGAATAATCCCGTAAATTTTTCGGTAATCGATTCGCGAAGCGACAGGTATGCAGCCACTTCATTGCGTGTGTATTTTTTTCCGATATTTTTTATCTCGATGACTGGCTGCATCAGGCAATATCTGCAAAATAAGCTTCTGTACGGCGGAAATAATATAACCCGATAAATGTAATCAATAATGTGGTGGCTATTCCCGGTAATACAATCTTCCAATCGGGTGCTTGACCCAGCAGTGGTGCATGCATCAGTTCAGCAACAGCGTTCAACGGATTTAATGCAAGCCATATAGTGAGATCGGGATTAAGAATATGAATGGGATAAATGATCTGTGACCCAAAGAATAATAACTGCAATAAAAACGGAAGCACATACCTGAAATCCCTGTATTTTAAATTCAATGCCGAAAGCAACGTTCCTGTTCCAAATGCTGCGATCAGTGTAAGTAAAATCGCAAGTGGCCAGCACCACCATACCATGGAATGAATATCGTGTTGATAGTAAATGCAAAATCCTGCAAACACAAGGAATGAAATGATAAAGTCAATCAGAGTGCCAAGCACCGCAGATGCAGGAATGATCAATCGCGGGAAATACATTTTTTTTATAATGTTGCTGTTGCTCACCATGCTTTCCGCAGCATGTGAAACAGCTCCCTGAAAAAGAGTCCAGACAATTAGGCCGCTTAAAATGAAAAGAGGATAGGGGACATTATTCCCGATTTCCTGCCTGAAATAATTTCGGAAAATAACAGTGAAAAGGATCATCAGCAGCACGGGCTGAAGAATTGCCCAGGTAATACCAAGAAATGTTTGACGGTATTTTACTTTAAAATCTCGCCATGTAAAAAAATAAAAGAGTTCTTTGTATTCTATTAGTTCACGAAAATTAATTCGCGCACCTTTCGCAGGACGAATATGGGTTACAGTTGGTTCCAAGTGATGAAGATCGGAAAAACTTTTTTCACGCAAAGACGCAAAGTGAGCAAAGACGCAAATAAGATAAATCTTTAAGCCCTAACAAGGAGAGAAATGCTCGAAAAGCGGAAGCAAATCAAAAATCAAAAACCAAAAATCAAAAATTAATTCTCTCCCTTCTTTTTCTTAGGCAATGGCGGCAACTCATTTCCTTCGCCATCTCTTATGGGGTTAGGAACAGGAGCCTGTCCGTCCTGGAGTTTTTCGTGAAAGACTTTTTCGATGTGAACCCAACGACCATTTTTCCATTGAAAACCTTCATAGTCTCCATCTGGAACATAGGTCCATTTATTTTCAGGTTCATCTGATTCAGAAATAAGGTGATCCACAATGATGAGCTTTAATTCATCATCATAGTTGACGTAAGTACTAGCTTCTTTTTTGTATTCAATCTGGTAACGAAATTGACGGCCTCTTTTTACTGTATCTTCTTCAAAACTGAAATGTCCACCAAATACCGGTTCGTTTCGTTCGTTGAAAGAAAGGACATCGATCCATTTCTTGTTGCTGCGCACACTGTTGTCATCAAAACCAAACAGTGTATAATATTTTTTTCCCTGGTGTTCTGTCTGAATGATCCGATAATAGACGGCTCCGATCCAATGCATCCTGTCACGCATTGAATCTTCTGCAGCACGTGTAAATTCTGAATAATCACGGAGGGGCAATAGTTTTAGTGACCCATCACGAGTTCTTACCTGGATTGCACCACGCTGACGTGAATAATATTCATCGAAAGAAAGTGTCCATGTGAAGATCCTGAAACTGCTGTCGGGTGCATACAATTTTGAAATGCCCGCGACAGAATCAAAAGGATATTTAAATGAATTTTTAACCTGTAATGCACGTATCAGTGTTTTTACAAACAAAGAATCGTTGCGCATTCTTTGTTCAGTGAGGCTGTCAACAATCAGGCTTTTTGCAAGCAATTGCAGAGAATCTTCTTTTTGCTGAAGGATTTTTTTGTCTGAAGCGGTAATGCCCTGCGACAATGCGTTCAGGCAAATCATGCCTGCCAGTAAAACAGTAGTAAAACGGACGATGGATTTTCTCACAATATTGTTTTCTAAGCAAATGTAGGCTCAGCTTTAAGATGTTTAAAACGTGCAAATGGTTGGAAAATTTTGTGAAAGGTTTCAAAAAGCCGCTGAAAACGCGGATAATGAAGGATATATAAAGTCAATATCAGGGTGGGGGAAGGCCTGTTCCGGGTGAGTAGTGGTCACATATACCGTAAACATACCTGCATTCCTGCCAAATTTCATGTCACTGGGCTTATTGCCAATCATAATGGATCTGTTAAAATCCACTTCAGGAAACTCCTGTTGCGCCTTAAAAGCCATTCCGGGATTGGGCTTTCTTTCCGGGTGAATTGAATCAGGAGCCGTACAGTAATAGATTTTATCGATACGACCTCCTGCAGCGGTGATTTCAGAGGTCATCTTTTCATGGATTTCAGTTAAGCTCTCTTCGGTCATTTTACCGCGTCCAACACCTCGCTGGTTACTCACGATGAAGATCTTACCGAACTTCTGAGACAAGTTCGCTATCGCTTTCGTAGTTTCTTCATAAAACCGGAATTCATTCCAGTTCAAAATATAGTCATCTTGTTTTTCATAATTGATCACACCGTCACGATCAATGAACAGCGACCATGACTGATCTATTGAATTCAGTAACGGAACTTCCGTTTGTAATTCTGTCTGCGCCCTGTTATAATCTTCTGGTATTCCAATATCAATAAAGTAGTTTTCATCAACCACTCCGTACATTCTTCTCATTGAGGCAAGGGGTTCGAGGTAGTCTTTTTCAAAAGAAAATTTTTCTGGAAAATTCTCTTTCAAAAAGGACTGCACATCGATAACATAAATACCACCGTTGATCAATCCTTTTTCATAGAACGCTTTTTCCTTAAAACCACGGATGCGATTGTGATCATCAATTGTAACAACTCCGTAACGATCAAATTTTGTCATCGGTTTTAATAAAACAGTGCAATCAGATTTTTGTGCTTTATGAAATTGTACAAGTTTGCTGATATCAGCTTTATAAAGTGTGTCACCATTTAATATGACAACATGTTTTCCTTTCACTTCATTGCAGGCCAAACGAATGGCACCACCAGTACCCAACGGCTCTGCTTCGATCACATATTTATAATCGAGTGTTGAAAATTCATTTTCCAGGTATTCAGTAATTTTTCCGGCACCGAATCCCAATGAAAAAACAATTCGTTTGATACCATGTTTGCGCAGATGATTGATCACATAAAAAAGAAAGGGTCGACCAGCAACGGGTGCCAGGCATTTTGGTCCGGGAACTGTATCCCGTAATCTCGTTCCAAGTCCTCCAGCTAAAATGATTGCTTCATCCGCCATGATTGAATATCTGTTCCTCCACAAGTTCACAAATGATATGCCCGATCATAATATGACTCTCCTGTATACGCGGTGTGTCATCTGACGGAATATTGATCAAATGTGTGCATTTGTCCTTCATTTTTCCGCCACTGCTACCCGTGAATGCAACAGTTGTCATTTTTTTGGATTGCGCACTTTCAAAAGCACGCAAAATGTTTTCTGAATTTCCGGATGTA
>CAZCKF010000135.1:3557-7694 GCA_964499155.1 uncultured Chitinophagaceae bacterium | reverse complement strand
TGAATAGAGCATTTGACTACGGATCAAAAGGTTTCAGGTTTGAATCCTGACGGGGTCACGGTACGGCAACTGAATAAGTTGCTTTTTTTATTTTAAGAATGCGCCTGCAAAAAGAAAATATTTGGACTAAGCAAAGCTCCAAGCGACAAGGTCCAGGCTCCAACACAGTACAGCAACTGAATAAGTTGCTTTTCTTGTTTTAAGAATGTGCCTGCAAAAAGAAAATACTTGGACTTAGCAAAGCTCCAAGCGACAAGGTCCAGGCTCCAACACTAAGAAGGATTTGGAAAATTTTTTTACATTTTTTTTCAATAGATCATTATAGGTGATCAAATTGAAAAAAGAATTACCAGTGAACCGTCACTCTGCTACGATGGGGTATGGACCTTGGACCTTTACATCTTTGAGCTTGCGTCAGCCATGGTACGGCAACTGAACAAGTTGCTTTTTTTGTTTTAAGAATGTGCCTGCAAAATGAAAATACTTGGATTTAGCAAAGCTCCAAGCGACAAGGTCCAGGATACAACACTAAGAAACATTTTGTAATGTTTCTAGATCTTTTTCTATAGGAAACAAATCCCGGGCTATGTTTAATACACTTTGAAATAATATGTTCCTCCACCTGGGGGGGTGCCAGCTCCTCCAGGATACAAGTAAAAATGTTGAGCTGTATTCATAAAGTTTACTCGAATGAAAGCTTTTTCACAATTAGAATTATTTCTATGGACATAGGCAGCGCTTTCAACCGAAAAGCGGTATACTCCAAGAGTTTTTGCGATGAATCCAACTTTTAATTTATATAAACCGTTGATTTCAGTTAAAAAATATTCCTTAAATAATGCTGGATTAGTATTTCCACCCTCTTTTCCTATCTCGACTTTAAAATTGAAATCTGTCACCGCTGGTCTAAAGTTGGTTGCTGAGAGCACTTCTTGAAATGCAATCGGAAACGTAAGGTTTGTTGCATTTGTAAAGTGGATTGTATTCCCTGAGAGTTGGTCTGTTAGCGATGTGGGTGTAGAAATATCAAGCCAAACCGTATCACCAATTCTAATGCTATCTAAATTAGGGTAAGCGATCAACGGGATATTAAATGAGTATTCCTGTTTGATACAATCCTTCATACAGTTTCCTCCTACAGCAATACAACCCACAAGAATAACGAATAGCGTTATACGATAATTAAAAACCATAATCGAAACAAACTATATAGCCCGGAAAAATCCCGGCTATGTTTAATACACTTTGAAATAATATGTTCCTCCACCTGGTGGAGTGCCAGCTCCTCCAGGATACAAGTAAAAATGTTGATCCGTATTTGTAAAATTTACCTGAAAAAATGCCTTTTCACAATTGGAATTGTTTCTTAAAACGTTAGGTGCGTTATGAACGGTAAAACGGAAAACACCATGAGTTTGTGCAATGAACCCAATTTTTAGTTTATAAAAGCCACCACTTTCAGTCATCAAATACCCCTTAAACAAAGCTGGATTGGTATTTAGGCCGTCTTTTCCAATTTCTAATTTAAACGTGAAATCCTCAACCGCGGACCGAAAATTCGTTGCCGATAGTACTTCTTGAAATGAAATTACTAAACCAAGATTTGTTGCATTCGTAAATTCTATAGAATTTCCTGTTATTTCATCTGTTAAAGTTGATGGTACGGAAACATCAAGCCAAACCGTATCACCCATTCTAATACTATCCAAATCAGGGTATGCTATCAAAGGGATATTAAATGAATATTCCTGTTTGATACAATCCTTCATACAGTTTCCTCCCATGGTCACAAATCCAACAAAAACAAAGAAGAGTGTTATACGATAATTAAAAACCATAATCGGTAAATAAATTATTTACTTGTATTGCTTGACGATTACTATTTTCTTGCAAAAGTCGATTCCTAAATTGAGGAATAGAAAACACATCTCCATCCAACGCATTAAAAAATTGAGAATTAAGATACGTATTTACCTCATCTCGTATATTATTCCTTGGAGACGGAACTGCACCATCATTTCTATCATCAATAAGATCATAATATATTCCTTGTGGTATCCAATGGAACGGATCATTTATAAAATCCGGGTCAAAATCCTCTAAAAGATTTATATGACTACTTAATCCTTGAACCGGGGAATTGTTAAAATAATCATTTCCTTGTTCTCTTTGCACCGAACTAAATTGAACTCCATATGCTCTATATGCTAAAATTCTCCCGTAATGATATGCCCATGATTCACCTAATGCTATTATTGGGGATCTGACAGTCCTTTTTGAAAATCTGAAGAATTTGCTTCGTATATGTTCATGAACTTTTGCGGATTGCGATCAACCAATGGAAACCGGAAATAGCTTCAACCCTTTAGTATCAATCCCAGTTTTATAATCCCATCGATATACCCCACAGTCGGTAAATGGAACCGAAGAAATACAAAGAACCCGAAATCAGTATTATTAATAGTCTTATGATATTGGAGCCAAATCCAAGCTTCTCAAATACACATTCAATTAAATATAAAGAGTCGGATTTGCGCCGACTCTTTATGATCAAAGGATTTTTGTTATAATCGTATTAGAACTAATTGTTAGCGTATCAAAAGCATTTGGATAACATTTTGGCAATTCAATAATAAAACGCATATTAAACTTTATCGATAGCTCCTGCTTTATTGCATCATAGGATTGAACATGGATAGTATTACTAAGGCTATCAGGTGTGTTAATTTCATATACGTCGCATATCACATCACCGTCTGATGTTGTTGTAATGAAACTTGCAGCAGCGAGGGAAGAGTCGAAAGAAGAAATGAATTTATTGATCCTATAGCTTCCTATAGCCTTGGGTACCCGAATGATCCCTAACTGCTCTTTATGAATTGAATTTTCAAAGCGAGCAACAAATAAATCCATGTATAAGTTGGAAAATGTATAGTTCGTAACTCTTATTCTTCCCTCCCAGTCCTGATTATTCATTTTTAATTTAACTGTGCCAGAATAATAATTGTCAACTTCTTTTTTACAAGAACACCCACTTAGTATCAGAAATAAAAAAAGTGTATACCGCATACGATCAATTTAGTTTCCAACTATTAATACTTTTGTTGTAGTGACTAAAAGCCGGAGGTAATCTCCGGCATCTATATATGCATATTTATGTTTCTCATTTTATCACCGTAAATCTCAATGAACTGGCATTCGACGCATCATGATAAATCCTGATCGTCGCTTTTTGAAAATCTGATGGATTTGCTTCGTAAATGTTCATGAACTTTTGCGGGTTGCGATCAACAAGTGGAAACCAACTGCTCTGTACCTGGATCATAATGCGGTGACCTTTTTTGAAAGTATGCGCAACATCAGGTATTGTGTACTGTACTGTTGTTATTTTATTGGGTGTAAATGCTGAAGGCTTTTCAAAACTGTCTCTGTATTTTCCTCGGAAAATTTCACCTCTTACAAGCATTTGATAACCACCCATTGGGTAAGTGCCCCCACCAGTTCTTCCACCGCGAATAACGCTAGATGGGTATGTAAAATCATCAGGAAATACATCGATCACTTTTACAACAAAATCTGCATCTGTACCAGTGATACTCACTTTTAAATCTGCGGTAACAGGTCCGCCAATTGTAATATCATTCTCAAGTGGATCCGTTTGAAATACCAAAACGTCTGGCCGACGCCCAGCAAATCGCTGGTCATCGGTCATGTAAGCAATTGTCCTGTTAAAATGAACATCTTCCGTATAAGGAACCGGTTTTGCAGGATCACTTACATATTCTGAAAACGAACTCCTCTCAGTTGGTTTTACATCAGTGAGTTTTCCGGCTGGTTGCAGGAAGACATTCATTGTATGTGTATTCGCCGGCGGCCATGTTGAAAATGATCTCCATTTGTTTTCACCTGAAAAGAAAATGGAGGCTTCAGGTATTTTCTCAAAACCTTTTCTTTTTACATGATAATTAAAAAATGGTATTTCAATATTGTTCTGGTAATAGGTTGATGTGTTGCTTTCGAACATTACATTTCCTAATTGTGTTCCATCACCGGATGCCCACTGCCCGTGATACCATGGTCCCATTACAATGCGGTTGTTATTTTTTGCATTTTGTTCAATGGCTTTATATGTAGCCC
>CAZCKF010000135.1:0-3547 GCA_964499155.1 uncultured Chitinophagaceae bacterium | reverse complement strand
CAAACCACCAACAACAAGTGTTGCTGTATGTGATGGAATGTTATTCGTGAAATTTCTCACGTTTCTCGCCTTCCACCAGTCATCATAATTCGGATGAGCATACAGGTCTTTCCAGAATTGAATGCTGTCGCCTGTATACTCCATTAATTTTTTCAATGAACCAGCTTCGAGATAAAATTTGTAATTGTCGCGTGTTGGAAATGTAAAACCAGTTGGACCTACTGTGGTTGGATGCGGCCTCCGTTTTCCAAATGAAGTGTAAAAGGAAAATCCATCCATTTGGAAAAAAGCACCATTGTGATGAAAATCATCTCCGATAAACCAATCCGTTACCGGCGCTTGGGGACTCACTGCCACCAATGCAGGATGCCCGCTCAATGCAGCCATCGTTGAATAAAATCCGGGATAGGAAATTCCAAATACGCCAACACGGCCATTGTTGTAAGGAAGATTTTTTACAAGCCAGTCAATTGCATCGTAGGTGTCACTTGCTTCATCAAATTCTTTTCCTTTTTTATTTGGGTTAAAAGGACGCACATCCATGAATTCTCCCTCGCTCATCCATCGACCACGGACATCCTGTTCTACCATGATATAATTCTCACGCATGTAATAGCGATGATAACTATTCCAGAATGCTTCCCAATTGTTTTCACCGTAGGGTGCACATGAATAGGGAGTACGCCTGAATAAAATACCATGCAATTCTGTTGTATCCTTCGGAACATAAATGGCAGTGAACAGTTTTATTCCATCTCTCATTGGAATATATCTCTCAATCTTGTAATAATTATCGCGTATCCACGCCGAATCCTGGGAATATTGTGAAAAGCAGAATTGAATGGAGCAGGAGAATGCTACCAGGAACAGAAGTTTTTTCATGTGAAGAAATTTTCCGTATTAAGTTACGGTAAGAAAAGATTCAGCAGTCCACTTTGAAAGTGACCGATAAATTTCTTATTTCTGAAACCTGGCTGGAATATTTAAATGTACCCATTGAATCTGCTACGAAGCTGATTAGGACATTGGACTTTGTATAGGTTTCTGGTTTCTTGTTTCTGGTTTATCGTTATTTCATATAGTTGTGGCATTATCGCATTGATTCTAATTTGGGGGAACTTGAGGCCTGAAGCCTGAGGCTTGAAGCTTACTCTTCGAGAGTCCCCATTTTCCCTTCATGATAATCCATAATCGCTTCCTGTATCTCCGCAGGATAATTCATTACAAACGGTCCCTGTTGAACAACAGGTTCATTGATCGGTTCTCCGGTAAGTAAAAGAAATTTTCCTTCGGAAAGTGTTTCGATTGAAATATTATCTCCATCATTTGCAAATACAATCATTTCTTTATCGCTGTACGTTGTTTCACCAATATTCAAGTAGCCATCAAGTAAGTACAATAATGCATTGTGGTTTGCCGGAATTTCAATTGCCGCTTTTCCATTTTCTGTAAAATAGCCCATCACTGCATTCATCGAAGTAAAAGTTGAAGCAGGACCATGAACTCCGTTTATTGTTCCTGCAACTACATGTGCAGAAATGTTTTCAAATTGCACCACTGGAATATCTTTCTTCTTAATATCCTGGTATTTCGGCTCTGTCATTTTATTAGCACGTGGCAGATTCACCCAAAGCTGGATCAGTTCAAGTGTACCACCTTCTGTAACAAATTGAGAAGAGGGTCCTTCACTATGAATAATTCCTTTTCCCGCAGTCATCCATTGCACATCACCGGATTCGAGAAAGCCTTCACTTCCGGTAGAATCTTTGTGATGCATTTTACCAGAAAATAAAAAAGTTACTGGCTCAAATCCCCTGTGCGGATGAGGATGCAAACGATCTCTTATTTCACCAGGCTGGTGCTCCTGCGGACCTGCATGATGCAGCAAAATAAAAGGACTAACCTGTTCGATACCTTCTGCAGGAAGTGGCTGATGTATTTTCAAAAACGACATTTTGAAGTTGTGTCCGTGAGTTACTTTCTTGATGGATCGTGATTTCATGATGTGTTGTTTCTTGTTTCTGGTTTCTGGTTTTCTTCCTTCTATCAATTTTTGTCCGTTGATTTCGCTACGAAGCTATTGGACATTGGACATTGAATATTGGACATTATCCCATCATTGGGACTTCCATAATCAAAACTTCCCCCGCCTCCACCACTTCCACTTCAAGCGAATTCGTGTCCGTTAGCGCAATTGCATCTCGTCTTTCTAAAATTGTTTCCCCTGTTTTCACGCTTCCTTCAATCACGAACAAATAGATGCCATTGCCTGGTTTTTTTACAGTGTATGAAATCGATTTTCCTGCATCAAATTTTCCAAGACTGAACCAGGCCTGCTGGTGAATTTGCACTGCCTCTTCATCTGCACCAATTGGAGCCACAACAGTTACCAGTTGATTGTGTTTCGCAGCTTCATCAAAATGTTTTTGATCATAACGCGGATTTACATTTTCTTTTTCAGGGATCACCCAGATCTGGAAAAATTTCACTTGCCGGTCGGTGTTTTTATTTTTTTCTGCATGCCGGATACCAGTTCCCGCACTCATCACCTGGACATCACCTTTTTTAATTATCTGTTTGTTGCCCATGCTGTCCTGGTGTTCGAGTTCACCTTCGAGTGGAATTGAAATGATTTCCATGTTATCATGTGGATGTGTGCCAAAACCCATGCCGCCTGAAACGGTATCATCATTCAATACACGTAATGCACCAAAATGAATTCTTTTTGGATCATACCAATGACCGAAGCTGAATGAATGATATGTATCCAGCCAACCGTGATTGGCATGTCCGCGTTCGTTTGCGCGATAGATTGTTGATTGCATAATTTGAATTTTTTGAAATGTTACCTATGGAGCGATTGGATATTGGACATTATACCAGTTTCTGGTTTCTAGTTTCTGGTTTCTCGTTGTCCCGCGAGCAGGAGTATGGTATCTGACTCATCAACCAGGAACCATTACTTTCTCTTCCACAAGTTGTTCCGCCAGCCACAGAAACTCCGTGACAAAATTATTCGTCGTATGTTCAAACGCTTCGTCAACTAAATTACCATCTGCATCAAATTTCTTGTCGACAAAAGGAACAACGAGCATGTACGGTGAATAAATGCCAAACATGGCACTCACCCAGTTTTGCATTTGTTGGGCTGCGCGAATGCCACCCATTGCTCCTGGTGATGCTGTCACAATCCCAAATGGTTTTCGATGTTGCTTTGGATAATGATCGAGTAGATTTTTAAGGGCGGGAGAGTAGCTGCCGTTGTATTCAGGAGATACAATAATAAATGCATCTGAACTGAAAATAGTTTCACTTACATGTTTCCATTCCCTCGGTGTTGTTTCTATCGAAGTAAAAACAGATTGTACGGGTGGCAATACATTGTCACGAATGTCTAAAAATTCGATCTCATGTTCAGTCGTGGATTCCATTCTGTTTTTCAGAAAGGTTGCCACTCTTCGTGTCAGGCTGTTGTGCCGGGGACTGCCAGATATTATCGTGATTTTCATGAATGCAATTTAATTAATGTTTAAACATCAAATAGTGT
>CAZCKF010000134.1:223-7713 GCA_964499155.1 uncultured Chitinophagaceae bacterium | reverse complement strand
TTCAATGTAACTCTGGAAGCAACTTCTGCGAACGGATGTAAAGATTCAGAAACGAAAGTGCTGAACACAGTTTATAATCCGCCAGTTGCTGCCTTTACAGCACCAATTGAAGTTTGTCTTGGTTCACCTGCACAATTCCAGGATCAAAGCACCGCAGAGAATAATACTGTAAATGAATGGTCATGGAATTTCGGGGACAATACTCCGCTTGGTACAACACAGAATCCATCGCATACGTATACTACTGCAGGCACGTATACTGTCACACTTAATGTTGAATCGCAGGCTGGTTGTCCATCGGCTCCAACAACAAAACAAATTATTGTAAACCCACTGCCTCGCGCAGACTTTACTTATACCACGCCAAATTGTGCAACACGTGTGATCAATTTCACCAGCACCTCTGTAGCGAATGCTGGTACCATTACAGGATATCAGTGGGATTTTGGAGATGGAACTACGTCAACCGTTCAAAATCCAACTCATACTTATACGGTGCCAGGACAATACACGGCGAGTCTGACGGTAACCACCGACAAAGGCTGTGTGAGTGCTGTATTCCCAAGACAGATCGTGGTTGGACCACTTCCTGTTCCTTCTTTCACCATGCCTGAAGTATGTTTTAATGATCCAGTAGTTCAATTCACAAACACGAGTACAATTTCAGATGGTACCCAATCTCAATTCACTTATCTCTGGAATTTCGGAGACAATACAACATCAACCCAGCAGCATGGACAGCATACTTATCCTGCTGCAGGTAATTATAATGTTTCCCTGACAGTTACATCGAATAGCGGATGTGCAGCAACTGTAACTCAACAATTTGTTGTGAATGGTTCTCCGCAAGCGGTTTTCTCAATACAGAATGGAACAGTGGTTTGCAGCGACAATGATGTAACGATCACCGATAATTCAACAGTTGATTTCGGTAGCCTGATGCGCGTTGAAATCTTCTGGGATTATACAAATGATCCAACCAATAAAGTGGTCGATAATGATCCTGCTGCAGGTAAAAATTATACTTATCACTATCCTGCATTCGGATTACCTGCTTCTAAAACCGTAACTATTCGTGTTGTTGCTTATTCAGGTGAAAACTGCATCAACAGCTCTGACAGAACAATCACATTGCATGCAAAACCAGCGTTGCGATTTGATCCGATTACAGGCATTTGTGCAGACGTTCCAGCCTTCCAGGTAAATACTGCTGGTGAGATCAATGGAATTCCTGGTAACGGAGTATTCAGCGGAAATGGCATTACAGCAAGTGGTTTGTTTACACCTTCAACTGCAGGTGCCGGCGACCAGGTTATCCGTTATACCTATACAACAACTGATAATTGTACAAACTTTATCGAGCAGGTAATTCCTGTTTATGAATTACCAAAAGCGAATGCTGGTCCTGATCGTGTATTCCTCGAAGGTGGAAGTATCACACTTGTTGGAAATGGAAGTTCCGGACCGGGATTAAGTTATCTCTGGACACCTGCAACACATCTCGACAATCCGACAAGTTCATTGCCGAAGGCCACACCGACGGCAGATATTACTTACAGGTTGCGTGTAACAACAATCAACGGATGCTGGGATGAGGATGAGGTATTTGTGAAGTTGTTACTGAAACCAATTATTCCAAATGCATTCTCTCCAAATGGTGATGGTATCAATGACAAGTGGGAGATAACATCTCTTGAAAGTTATCCGGGTTCAACTGTGCAGATATTCAACAGGTACGGACAAATTGTATTTACATCGAAAGGCTACAGTCGTCCATGGGATGGAACATTCAAAGGAAAAGACGTTCCTGCCGGAACATATTACTATATCGTGGATCCGAAAAATGGTCGCGAAAAGATGACCGGGTTTGTAGACGTATTGAGATAAGTTTATGAAAAAATGTTTGCTGATAGCAGCTTTGTTTTTTACTGCGATGGTGCATGCGCAACAGCGTCCACATTACACGCAATACATCCTGAACAATTATGTGCTCAATCCTGCGCTCAGTGGAATTGAAAACTATACGGATGTCAAGATCAGTGGGAGAGACCAGTGGGTGGGACTTGAAGGGGCTCCACAAACATTTTATTTAACCATTCATGGTCCGATTGGTAAAAGCGATTTTAAAACCAGCGCCACTTCGTATGCAATGCCAGGAGAAAATCCCCGCGGAACAAATTACTGGCAGAACTACACCGCTTCAGAACCGCATCATGGAATCGGATTCACAGTGGTGAATGACAAAACAGGATTGTACAATCGCCTTACAGCAAATGTCACTTATGCATATCATCTTGGATTGACTGCTAAAACAAATCTTTCTGCAGGTTTTGCAGCCGGTGTGAGTCGCATCGGTTATGATCGTTCGAAGGTTCAGTTTGTTGATCCAAATGACCCTGTTGTGATGGCCAATGCATCCGAGATCAATCGCATGCGTCCTGATATTTCTGCAGGGCTGTGGTTGTATTCTGACCGCTATTTCGTTGGTCTGAGTGCACAACAGGTCATTCCTCAGAAAGTAAAATTCAATGACGATGCTGCATATGAAGGCAGTAAACTGGTGCCACACATTTTTGCGACAGCCGGCGTACGTGCATTGATATCAGAAGACGTCAACGCAATTCCTTCAGTAATGTTTAAATACGTCGATGGCTCACCAACAAATCCTCAATTCGATATTAACCTCAAACTACAATACCGAGACCTGATGTGGGCTGGAGGCAGCTACAGGTTGAAAGAAGGCTATGCTGCAATGGTTGGATTAAATGTTGCGAACACATTCAACGTTGGTTATGCTTACGACTTCACCAAGACAGAACTCAATACTGTCAGCCGCGGGACACATGAACTTATTATTGGTTTCTTAATTGGAAATAGGTACGGAGATACTTGTCCGAGGAATGTGTGGTGAAGCACAGTAAAAGATTCAAGATTCAAGAATCGAGATTCAATTTTCAAGGAAGATTCAAGGGAAGGAAACGTTTAATTTTCAAGGGTCAAACAGCTTTTCATTGCAATATGAACTGGAATATAATGAGGCTACGGTAAAGATTCAAGATTCAAGAATCGAGATTCAATTTTCAAGGAAGATTCAAATGAAGATGGAGTTTAATTTTCAAATTAAAGACCATTTTTTCATTGCAACGAAATGGATTTCAATTAAACTCTTGTCTTTATTAAAATGTAATCAAAATGAATTATGAAGTTGAAAAACTCAAAATATTGAATTGAATAAATTTTGATAATTGTTGTGCTTGTAGTCTAAACAACAAAATCCAGAAAGTATTACTTCAAATAAGTGCAGAAATTCCGATTATTACTGCCCACTCACCACTGCCCACTGCCCTCCACTTCAACCATTAAAGCGTTACAACCTTCTTCGTCTTCGCCGCTTTTATCTTCTGCAATGCATTTGTTGTTTTAATCTTCGCATCATGAATCAGAGTGAGGGCTGCACTATTTTCTTCACAAGCTGCGGCCTGGAGTGCCAATTCTTTTTCAAGCTGGTTGAGTTGTTTTGCTGCAACAGAATAGACCTTGTGAAGGCTGTCAATCCTGATTTCTGTCATGGCAGTATTTAATTGCTCGCCAATATTATCCCAGTTGAGTTTATTGTAAGATGATTTTAGGTCCTGCTCAACTTCTTTCCAGTTGATTTTATCAATTTCCTGCAGGTACATAGCCTTGAATTCTTCTTTTTCTATATCAGTCAGGGCGTCCGCAATTTGGGTTTCAATTTTCTTCCATTCTTTTTCTTCCAGCACTTTTCTCGTCATTTCCAATGCCTGGTACACTTTTGCTTCCTGGTATTTCTTTAATGTTTCCTGAGGTTCCAATCCACTATTTATTACAGAAGCATAAGTTGCCAGTGAAGCTGCGAAGGCCGGATCAGTGGGAAACTGAAATTCAGCAGCATCCTGTATAGCGTTGAAGGCAATATTTTTTGAGGGGGCGGCGCTTACGATTTTATCTTTCTGAACATCTTTTCTTGCAGTTGTATAAATCACTTCATTTTCTTCCACTGCAGCATTTTCATCATTTGTAAAAAAGTAAAAAGGATTTGCAAGTTGCTGGAATGATAGCTTGCCGTTTTGTACAACAGGTTTACCAAGTATTAATAAAGCGTTCAGAGCAATCACACAAAACAGACCTGCTGCAAAGCCAGCAAAACTGCGCACAGAAATAACACTTCTCTTTTCAATACCTAATATTTTTTCAATTCGGTGAACAAGGTCATTCTTTTTACCTGCTGCACCGAGCAACATCGGATGGATGTAACGCGCCTTTTCCATTTGAAGCAGTGCAGAAGCATATCCCATGCGGTCGTATTGAAATTGCAATACGATCTCATCACAGCTCTTTTCTCTTTCGCGCTCAATAAGTTTGCTGAATAGTAGAACAAATGGATTGAAATACAATATCGTCCTGATAAATGTGATAACCAGGTTGAACAGGTAATCAGCACGACGAATGTGTGCAAGTTCGTGGAGCAATACAGCTTCTAATTGTTGCGTGGAAAGGTTATTTATGGCAGCAACAGGAATTAAAATAATGGGTTTTAAAAATCCAACCGTTACAGGGGAACTGATCATTTCAGAAACCCAGAGCTTGACTGTTTTCTGAATGCCCATTTGTTCGCTGATACGTTTGACGAACATTCTCCAGTCAATCGAAGGTTTTGATAAACCAACAGAACGTACAACACGTACATACCGGTAATTGCGGATATATTTCGTTACAGGGATAATGAGTAGAAAGAGATAAGCCATCGATGCATAAGGCATGATGCTGCTTAATACATTATATAAACCTGGATTGTTCTCAATAGATACAACACCTGAAATAATAATTGTTTCGTGTGCTGAAGTGAAGGAAGCCGCAACAGAAACGAATGTGCCGATAAACCAGGCAAAACCTGTAAACAGCATCAAAGAAGCAATCTTTGTTTTTTGCCCGGCATTGAGTTTTGGGAAAACGATAAACAGCAGTTGCATTACAACCCATAGAAGGGCCATTTGCCAGATACTGTTGATGATAGCCCAACCAAGGGCCTGCAGCAGGTTTGATTCGCCAAAAACAGGCATGTGTTTACTGTTTTTTCAGGTTGTCAAGCATTTGCTGGAGTTGTTCCAGCTCTTCTGGTGATGCTTTGTGGGTGCCGAGTGCCTGCATTACAAGCTGTGTCGGTGAACCTCCAAATAATGAATCGATCATTTTGCCGAGCAGATGCTTCTGCGTTTTTTCTTTGTTCACAGCTGCCTGGTAAATGTGCGTGCGCATTGAATCATCACGCTTCACAAGGCTTTTTTCATGCATGATCTGCATCAGCTTGAGGGTCGTTGTATAGCCGACATCCTTTGATTTGGCTAATTCTTCATGTACTTCACGTACGGTGGCGACACCTCTCGTCCAAAGGATCTGGAGGATCTCGAGCTCACTTTCTGTGGGTTTTACGTAACGGGTTGAAGACATTTCCATCATTTATACGGCTAATATACGACCATTTTCGTATAACAAACAAGGGCCAGAAAAATTTAGTTTTCATTAACAGGATGAAAGGATTAAGGGAAGGATGACAGGATTAACTGTTGTTTAATAATGAAATTAGGTTGAAACAATCGGAAGAGATGACCGCTCATCAAATGGATGAGATATCCTTCTTATCTGAAAAACCAGTTACGACCATGCTTGAAGCCTGAGGCCTTGTACTTGAAGCTTTTCTCCGCATTTGTCTTACAGTATAACTAGAACCATCATGACTCCATCCTGGAGGTTGAATAAAGTAATTGAAGAAATGTTTTGGTGAACCGGATGACCATGCTTTTTTAAAAAGCTCACCCCATGTTTTAAGAGCAACAGTGATGGGGTTGTAAGATCCGATGTTATTGGTGAGCCCATAAGTGGGGCGTTCCTGCTCGGGTTGAAAACTTCCGAACATACGATCCCAAATAATTAAAATTCCGCCATGGTTTTTATCCAGGTATTTTAAATCACTGCCGTGATGTACACGATGATGAGATGGCGTATTCAAAACAAATTCAAGTGGACGGGGAAGTTTGTGCACCATTTCTGTGTGTATCCAGAATTGGTAGATCAAACTCAATTGTTGCATCAATAAAACATGCAAAGGATTAAAACCAACAAGCGGCATCCATGCCCAGAATAAAAATGCACCGGTGGCATTTCCTGTCCATGTTTGTCTAAGCGCCGCAGCGAGATTATAAAATGTGGATGAATGATGTACAACGTGCGACGCCCAGAACCAATTCACATTATGACTTACGCGATGAAACCAGTAATAAGAAAAATCATCAGCGAAAAAAAGTAATACCCAATACCACCACACACCTGTATTTAAATCAAACAACCTGTATTCATGCAACAATGTAAACAACCAAAAGATCAGTGCTTTGGTAATAAAGCCTGTCAGCACATTCCCAATCCCCAATGCAAGACTCGTCCATGTATCTTTCTTTTCATACAAATGCTTATTCTCCCTGTATGACAGGTATGCTTCGATCGAAAGCAGGATGACGAATCCGGGAATGGCGTAGAAAAGAATAGCGGGTTGCATGAAGGCTAAGCTACAAAATTGGTTGGAAAGGTTGGAATAGTTGGAATGGTTGGAATGGTTGGAAGTTCTTTAGATCGAACACATGATGCACAAAGATTTATGTTGCAACTTGTTCCTTTTAATAAATACTTAAATAATCATTTTCTGGAATTGAATGACAAGTCGATCTAAAGAATCTTCAAATTTTCAAATCTTCAAATCTTCAATTCTCCCTCGTAAGCACTTCTTCTAACTTGTCAAAATTCTCTTCATTTTTTCCTGTAGCAAATCCACGGATCTTATCACATTCTCCCTTGGTATTGAATTGCATTCGAAAAATAAGTTTTGTTTCTTCATCTGTAATTTTTTCAAACGCAGTAACTACATTAAATAGTGGTTGCGAAACACGCTTCCAGATAATCAGCTTATTTTTTTCTATTGTATGAAAAATGCATTCGTTTTTATAATTCCCTTTTCCACCAGGGCCGTGCATGATGAATTTCCATCTGCCACCTGGAGTGAAATCAAATTCCTGAAATGTATTTGTAAATCCAGCCGGACCCCACCATTGTTTTAAAAGATCAGGTTTGGACCAGGCATTAAAAACTTTTTCAAGAGGAAAATTTAGGATTCGCGTTGTAACGATTTCGCATTCGGGAGGGAGGTTGTCAAATTCAGGATCCATGTGAGAATTTGTGGTGGAAGATATTTAAAATAAGCAGTGGGCAGTCGGCACTTTGTAGTGGGCAGCAATTTTCGAAAAGTATTTTCTTTTTTTAAAAAATGCTGATTGATGAAAAATAGCTTTAGCGATAATTAGCCCTAATTAGCGTCAATTAGCGTTAAAAGAAAAGCCCCGATGTAGAAACACCGGGACTTCGTAATGGTAATGATTAGAAGTTCAAATTATTTAAAAACCACCGTAGTTGGTGAGTTT
>CAZCKF010000134.1:0-213 GCA_964499155.1 uncultured Chitinophagaceae bacterium | reverse complement strand
GAATGAATGCGTGATTCGCCGCGGTTATTTCCGTTGTCACGATCATCTCCATTGGGGAACATTGTCGCGAGGGTAGGGGCGATAACGAGAGAAACTACAGACATCAGCTTGATCAGGATATTCATTGACGGACCTGAAGTGTCTTTAAATGGATCACCCACTGTGTCACCAGTTACAGATGCTTTGTGCGGTTCTGATCCTTTGTAGTAAATA
>CAZCKF010000133.1:0-7720 GCA_964499155.1 uncultured Chitinophagaceae bacterium | reverse complement strand
TGCTTCATCATCTGTCAGATCACGGCCTTCCACAAACAATGCATTTTGTAATTCCCCCGCCAGATGTACAGGGTTCTCCTGTGTCATTTCTTTAAGTACAGATAAAGCAATGGCAGCTTTTTCAGAATGAGGAAACCAGTCACTCTTTTCCGGGTTTTCGATATGCCATAAATATTCTTTTCCAAATTTTACTCCTGCAAGTTCTTCAACCCGATGATAATTTTCTTTGATATAGCCTGCAGTTTTTGAAATTGGATGCGCAGATTCTTTCGGTATCATATTTCCGCTCAACACCTCGAATTCTAATTCAGGAAATGTTGTAGAAATCTTACGCATTACTTTGCTGAATCCGAAACACCAGCCACAATAGGCATCATAGCAGTAAATGATCACGGGTGACATGATTGCAAGTTACGGCTTCATGGTAGTTGGATGGTATTTCACCGATGTGCAAGGAGCATTGATTGAACTGTATGGGTTGATGGAATTTATTAAAATGAAGATTTAAACTTCAGCAGTTAGACCTTCCATGATTTCATTTACATCTTTTACATCAAATAGTTCGGTACCGTCATTCATTGTGGCTGCCGTTCCGCACGCAACACCAAATCGAACAATTTCTTCAAGTGATTTTTCTTGCATGATCATATACACCATTCCGGCAACCATACTGTCACCTGCACCCACTGTACTTTTCTTTTCTGTTCTCGGCGCATTTACATGAAACGATTCAGACTTGGAAAAAATGTAAGCGCCATCAGCGGCCATTGAAACCGCAACGATTTCTGCATTACCCTCATTGATCAGCTTTTTAGCTGCATTTTCAATTTCGTTTTTTTCCAATCGTTCAACTCCAATAAGTCTTGCAAGTTCACCCAGGTTTGGTTTCATTAAAAAAACGCCATCCCTGATCCCCGCATTCAATGCATCGCCTGAAGTATCGAGCACCATTTTCGCGCCCATGCTTTTTACAGAACGTGCAATTTGTGAGAATGAATCGATTGGAAGTCCGGGCAATAAACTTCCGCTGGCCACAACAATTTTTGGATTTTTCTTTTTAAGCAATGTTATTATCTCGACGAGTATCTCATGTGAGCAATTATCACCAGGCGGATTGAATCGGTATTGTTTATTGGTGGAGGTTTCTGTGATCATAAAACCTTCGCGAGTTTCGTGCTGGGTTTCAATTGATTCAAATTTTATATCATGTTGTTGCATCAGGTGAACCAATAGTTTTCCATTGTGGCCACCAGCAGGAAAAACCGCTTCAACATCTGCTCCAACTTTTTTTAAAGCTTTTGCTACATTGATACCACCACCGCCGGCATCAATCTGCAATGGACTGGTGCGCATTTTAATTTCTGGCTTAATAAATTCAACTGTTGCGCTTTTGTCAATGGTGGGGCTTAGCGTTATGGTGAGGATGTCTGACATTTGAGATGCAAATTAGAGGAAGAAGGTAAGCGGAAGTGGTGAGTTGTGAGTTGTGAGTAGTGAGTAGTGAGTGGGCAGTGGGCAGTGGGCAGTGGGCAGTGGGCAGTGGGCAGTGGGCAGTGGGCAGTGGCGAAAAAAAAGGGTATCAAATTACAAGAAGAAGTATAAATATTCAACAGTAAACGACCTCAACCTCCAACTTTTCAAACATCCAACCTCCAACTAATGTGCTTCGAGCCAGTTTTCACCCACGCCGACTTCAGCAACAACGGGAACGCCATGTGGTAAGGCAAGAGCCGACTGCATGCATTCAAGTATTACAGGTTTTATGGTTTCTACCTCATCACGCGTTGCATCAAAAACAAGTTCATCATGCACTTGCAAAATCATGCGTGATTTGAATTTGTGTTTGTTGAATGTTTCATGAATTTTCACCATGGCAAGTTTGATCATATCTGCTGCAGATCCCTGTATCGGTGAGTTAATGGCATTTCTTTCTGCAAAGCCACGTACCGTAAAATTGTTTGAATTAATATCTCGCAGCCAGCGCTTTCTTCCCATCAGCGTTTGTACATAACCATGTTCCCGCGCAAAGTTGACCGTTTCATCCATGTATTTGGTGATACCAGAAAACTCTTTTTTATAATTATCAATGATGGCCTTTGCCTCTGTCCTGGATATACCAAGATTATCTGCAAGGCCAAATGCGCCCTGGCCATAAATGATCCCGAAATTCACACTCTTCGCTTTGTAGCGCATCTCTTTTGTAACCTCTTCATCTTTTACACCGTATATCTGCGCAGCCGTTGCAGTATGGATATCCTTATTTTTTTTAAATGCATCCGTCATGTTCTTATCTCCGCTGATCGCGGCCACTATGCGCAATTCAATTTGCGAATAGTCAGCACTGATGAGCACCCGATCCTTGTCTCGCGGAACAAATGCTTTCCTGATCTCCCGACCCTGTTCAGTCCTGATCGGAATATTCTGCAGGTTGGGACAATTACTGTTTAATCTTCCGGTAACAACAACGGCCTGTCCGTAAGTGGTGTGTACACGTCCTGTTTTTGGATTGATCAATTCAGGAAGTGTATCTACATAAGTTGATTTAAGTTTTGTGTATTGACGATATGCCAGTATATCAACACAGATCTGATTTTTATGGGAAAGTTTAGTAAGCACATCTTCTCCTGTTGCGTATTGACCTGTCTTTGTTTTTTTTGCTTTCGGGTCAAGACATAATTTTTCAAACAGTACTTCTCCAAGTTGTTTTGGGGAGGACAAATTAAATCTCACAGCAGCCTGTGCATAGACACTTTCTTCTGCACGCTTTGCTTCACGATCAAGTTCTTTAGAATATTCATTTAAAAAGTCAACATCGATACGCACCCCTTCATATTCCATTGCGGTGAGCACTTTCACCAATGGATTTTCAACTTCATTAAAAACCTTCTCTACTTCATTTTTTTTGAGTAAGGGTATGAAGGTATTTTTTAACTGCAATGTTATATCCGCATCTTCAACAGCGTATTCTTTTATTTTCTCCAACTCGACATCGCGCATTGTTCCCTGCGCTTTACCCTTTTTACCAATCAATTCTTCGATGTGAATCGGTTCATAACCCAAAAATTTAGCACTCAACAGGTCCATGCTTCGCTTTCCATCTGGTTCAATTACATAGTGAGCAAGCATGGTATCAAATACAGGGCCTTTAATGTCAAATCCATACCATTTCAACATCAACAGATCGTATTTGATATTTTGACCAACCCAATGAATGCCCTCATCATCAAACAGCGGCTTGAACTTCTCAAGAATTTTTTTCACTTTGTTTTCATCAGGAGGCAATGCCACAAACCAACCTTCTCGTGGTTTCATACTGAAGCTTAATCCCACAAGCTCTGCAAGATTTGCATCGATGTTTGTTGTTTCTGTATCAAAGCTGATTTCTTTTTGTCCTTTTAATGCATCAAGCAATGCATTAATTTCTTCATCGGAACTCACTGCCTTATAATTGTGTTCTGTATTATTTATATTTTTTGTCGGAACCTGAACCGTTTCGATTTCCTGAACAGGCGCAGCAACTGTTACAATTGATTTTCCATTTTGTCCAGGTATTACATTTCCAAACAAGTCTGTCTGAACACTTTCAGGTGTTGATTTATCTGCAGATTTTGAAATCGGTAAAGTTTCACCAAGCAAGCGTTGTGCAACATTTCGAAATTCAAGTGTTGTAAATATGTCACGCAAAGCGTCCTTGTTCCATTCTTTCAACCTGAAATTTTCCTCATTAAACTCCACTGGAACATTTGTAATGATTGTTGCAAGTTTTTTTGATAGCAAAGCATCTTCCCTTCCCGCGCGAATCTTTTCTCCCAAAGCTCCCTTGATGTTGTTGGCATTTTCCAATACGTTTTCAAGTGTGCCATACTCTGTCAATAATTTGCAAGCAGTTTTTTGTCCCACACCTGCAATACCTGGAATATTATCTACCGCATCACCCATTAATCCCAATACGTCAATTACCTGATCAACAGACTGGATGCACCATTTGTCGCAAACTTCTTTGGGACCCATTATTTCAACATCACCGCCCTGGTAACCGGGTTTGTAAATTTTTATTTTATCACTCACCAGTTGACCATAATCTTTATCAGGCGTAACCATAAATACTTCATATCCTGATTTTGCAGCCTGCTTTGCAAGAGTTCCGATCACATCATCGGCTTCATAACCATCTGATTCAATAATTGGAATGTTGAAACCTTCCAGGATCTTTTTTATATCAGGAATTGATGCAAGAATATCTTCAGGTGCCTCCTGGCGATTTGCTTTGTAATCTGTGAAATCTGTATGTCTCTCTGTTGGTGAATCGGTATCAAAACAAACCGCCATATGCGATGGCTTCTGGTTGTTTATCAATTCAACCAGTGTATTGGTAAAAATGAATTGAGCGTTTGTATTTTTTCCTTTTGAAGTAATTCTCGGATTACGAATCAGCGCATAGTACGCCCGGAAAATCAGTGCAAAGGCATCAAGCAGGAAGAGCTTTTTCTCCATATTCCGCAATGTAAACACGGTTCATCAATTCAAATGAGATTTTGAATCGACTCCGTGAAATCCTCGCTTAATCCATTGAATCCGTGTTAAATAAGAAAGCCCCGGGTTTCCCCGGGGTTTTGTTAAAACTATAACTATACTGCTTTGCCTTAATTGATAGACATCTGCAATGCAGTTCCTGCATCATTTTTTGCAGGAGTTAGTTGCACAGCTTCAGTCGCTTTTGAACCCAAATATTTTTCTGGATTTTCAACGAGCACAGTTCCGGTCACACTGGTTGGAGTAGCTGGAATAGCAGCTTCTGCAGAATCCTTATGAATAAAATTCAAGTAAAGTGCGAAGAACAGGAGGTTGAATGCGAAGAAGTTCAGGACCTTACGGAGGCGGCGTTTCATACTGTTTGGATTTAAGTGGTTTTCGTGTGCTAAAGTATAAAGTGCAATTTGCAATGTCAAGCTTCCCAAGATGATTTCATGAAAATAGAGGGGATTTCCTATGGCCGATATCGTAGAGTTACGATTTGAAGAAAGGAAAAATCACTATCAATGTTATTGGAATAAATTAATATGCGTAAATGATATTTTTTAACAGGGAATGCAGCTCAGTTTTTCATCGTTTCCAGTTGTTTTTTCAATGAAAACATCTCATCTCGCAACCGCGCAGCCTCCATAAAATCCAGGTCTCTAGCCGCTTGTTCCATTTCTTTTTTCACTTTGTTAATTGCCTTTTCTAGCTGCGGAATTGTCGAGTAAGTTTCCTGTTCCTCGGCTGCAATAGTTGTTGTATCTGCAACAGCGTATGGAGAATTTGGATCATAGCCTCGAATTTCAAGTACTGATGTTTGAGCCATTACCTGTTGAATAGATTTTTTAACTGTCATTGGTGTTATACCATGTTCAATATTGAAAGCAATTTGTTTTTCGCGACGACGATTTGTTTCATCAATCGTTCTCTGCATGCTTTCAGTAATGGTATCAGCATAAAAAATCACAAGCCCATCAACATTTCTTGCTGCGCGTCCTGCAGTCTGGATTAGTGATTTTTCATTTCTTAAAAATCCTTCCTTGTCTGCATCAAGAATGGCAACGAGCGAAACTTCCGGAAGATCGAGTCCTTCTCGCAGAAGATTTACGCCAACAAGAACGTCAATTTTTCCAAGTCGCAAATCACGGAGTATTTCAATTCGTTCCAGTGTATCAACTTCGCTGTGAATATATTTTGACCTGATGTTAATGCGCTTCAGGTATTTGTCCATTTCCTCAGCCATTCGTTTGGTGAGTGTTGTTACCAATACGCGATCACCTTTCGTTACTCGTTTGTCAATTTCATCCAGCAGGTCATCAATCTGGTTAACGCTTGGACGAATTTCTATTGGAGGCTCAAGTAATCCTGTTGGTCTAACAACCTGTTCTACCACAAAGCCTCCTGTTTTTTCCAGTTCATAATCATCCGGAGTTGCACTAACGTAAATTGTTTGATTGAGTAAACCTTCGAATTCATGAAAATTCAAAGGTCTATTGTCAAGTGCAGATGGTAAACGAAAACCATAATCTACAAGAACCAGCTTTCTGCTTCTGTCACCACCATACATGCCGCTTACCTGAGGAATTGTTTGATGACTTTCGTCAATCACACAAATAAAATCCTTAGGAAAATAATCCAGCAGGCAAAATGGTCTTGTACCTGGGACACGTCTGTCAAAAAAGCGGGAATAGTTTTCAATTCCATTACAATAACCCAGTTCGCGAATCATTTCAAGATCATATTCAACCCTCTCTTTCAATCTTTGTGCTTCGATCAGTTTTCCCACACTTTTAAAATATTCAACCTGTGCATATAACTCATCCTGGATCTCATACATCACACTATTGATGATGTCCTTGGGAGCGAGGTAAAGATTGGCAGGAAATATTGCTGCATTTTCGAGTTTTGCAATTCTTTTCCCGGATGGAATATCAAGACTTTCTATTTCTTCAATTTCATCTCCAAAAAAAGTGATGCGATATCCATAGTCGACATAGGGAAGATTTATATCGATCGTATCACCCTTTACTCGAAAGGTGCCTCGATTAAATTCAGTTGTTGTGCGGGAATAAAGAGAGTTGACAAGTGAATGTAAAAAGCCCTGTCTTGAAATGGATTGTTTGGGTGCGATACGGATGATACCACTTTCATAATCCGTGGGATTGCCCATGCCATAAATGCAACTCACGCTGGCGACAACGATGATATCTCTTCGGCCACTTAGCAAGCTTGATGTTGCACGTAAGCGAAGCTTATCGAGTTCTTCATTGATGCTTAAATCTTTTTCTATGTACACATCGCTCACGGGCATGTATGCTTCCGGCTGGTAATAATCGTAGTAGGAAACAAAATATTCTACTGCATTGTCAGGGAAGAATTGCCTGAATTCTCCATACAGTTGAGCAACCAGTGTTTTGTTATGAGTGAGCACCAGTGTTGGACGCTGAACATTGTTGATCACATTTGCAACCGTAAAAGTTTTACCCGAACCCGTAACTCCCAGTAATACCTGGTGCTTTTCTCCATTAAGGATTCCTTCCGTTAACTGGCGGATTGCATCTGGCTGATCACCTGCAGGAGAAAATGGAGCATTTAAACGGAAAGGCATAAGAAAAACAACATTGCAAATTAGTGAATAACCCATGACGCTGCGGAACAGGACCAATACCTTAGGACAAATGATTTTTTATGAAACAGACAGCGATCATGAGCATTGAAAATGGAGAGGAACTTGCTGCTGGTTTGATCAGCACGCATATTCCCGGAACCGGGCGCTACAAATTTTTAGCGAAAAAAAAAGTGTGCGGCAATTTTGATTGGGCACATTTTATCGAACGGGATAATGGAATGAAAGATTCCTTTTACACAGGAACTACTAAAGATGAAAAACAACTTCAGGAGTTGATAGAAATAATCAACAAGGTTTTAAAAAAAGTATATGGGGCGCATGTATTTCTTCAACCAGGCTTTCCTGAAGTGCGGACGTTGGAAGGATTAAAGTCAGACCCAGTTAAAAATTAAATGAGTAAAAAAATTGTTTCACGTTGCAAACTGGCATAATCTTCGATAAGATGTTGCATCCAGATCCATTTAAAAATCTTTTTATTTCTCATACACTCAATGGGAAGAAGCCTCGTCAAATGACGAGGCTTCTAATTTTAGATTTTTGGTTTTGGATTTTTGATTTTGCCTTCGATTAGTG
>CAZCKF010000132.1:4406-7723 GCA_964499155.1 uncultured Chitinophagaceae bacterium | reverse complement strand
TTCGTGGTCTTGGTTACAATCGGGTGGTAGTAGTTAATGATGGATCAAGACAGGAAGGACAGCACTGGGGCGACGAACACGGAATTGAAATCGATGAACAGAGTGTTAACAGAATTGAAATTATTAAAGGTCCTGCATCACTCATGTATGGAAGTGATGCCATGGCCGGGGTGATCCATATTATTTCAAACGTTCCGCTGCCAGAAGGAGTAACGAGAGGAAATGCATTGTTTAATTACCAGACGAATAATAAATTGATCAGTTCGCATGCATCGATTGGAAGTAATAAAAATGGTATTAACTGGAATGTATATGGAAGTTTGAAATCCGCTGCTGATTATAAAAATAAATTTGATGGAACAGTATTGAACTCAAGGTTCAATGAAAAAAACGCTGGCGGATATTTTGGAATTAATAAAAGCTGGGGATTCAGTCATTTGAATTTTGGTTTGTTTTCACAGCAAGTGGGTTTGATCGAGGGTGATCGTGATGATGCAACCGGAAATTTTCTTTTGTATTCAGGATCACCGCTGGAGAGGATTGCAACAGTAACCGATCTCGAAGGTCGGGATCCATTAATACCCAATCAACATATAAGGCATTACAAGATCAGCAGCGATAACAGTGTAAAAATTGGAAACAGCAGATTGAAAATTCTGGCCGGGTATCAGCAAAATCTGCGCGAAGAATTTGGCAACCCGGAGGATGATGAGGAAACTGAATTGTTCTTTGATTTGAAAACATTCAGTTATCATATTCATTATGTATTGCCTGAAATGAAGGAATGGAATACTACTGTTGGATTAGGTGGAATGTTTCAGTCAAATGAAAATCGCGGGGCAGAAGCAATCATTCCAAATTATAATATTACGGATCTTGGTTTTTTCGCATATTCTCAACGTTCCTTCAAATACATTTCCTTCAGTGGCGGGATCAGGTTTGATATCCGTGAAGTAAAAACAGAAGAGATGTACGATGGTACGGATTTAAAATTTGAATCATTTTCGCGGAATTTTGCAAATATTTCCGGCAGCATTGGGGTCAGTTATCAGCCTGTTAATTATCTCACTGCAAAATTTAATGTTGCCCGAGGATTTCGTGCTCCCAACCTGGCTGAACTTTCTTCCAATGGAGCACACGAAGGAACAAATCGTTTTGAGTATGGGGAGCAGCAACTTAATTCTGAAACAAGTTTGCAATTCGACGGTGGTGTTGAAGTAGACTACGAGCATTTTAGTTTATCTCTTACCGGATTTTACAACAGGCTGGATGATTTCATTTACTATAGAAAACTCGAATCAATTTCAGGCGGTGATTCACTTGTACTTGTTGACGGGGAAAATGTAATGGCATTTCGTTTTGATCAGAATAATGCAAAACTTTCAGGGCTTGAGGCATCATTTGATTTTCATCCTCACCCACTTGACTGGTTGCATTTCGAAAACCGTATTTCCGTGGTGAATGGAAGTTTTAAAAACAAAATCGACGGTACCGACCATTTACCGATGATCCCTCCTGTTCGTTTAATCAGCGAATTGCGAGCAGGTTTTCCAAAGGCCGGAAAATCATTTGGGAATGTTTACGCACGATTTGAAGCTGAACATAATTTTGAACAGAACCGCCCCTTCTTTGCTTACAATACAGAAACAAGAACAGGTGGCTATACACTTCTAAGTGTCGGACTCGGTGCAGATGTACTTGCTGCTGGCAAAACACTTTTCACGCTCCATGTATCAGGTCAAAATTTGGGAAACATTGCTTACCAGAATCATTTAAGCAGGCTGAAATACCTGGATGAAAATGCTGTTACGGGGCGTAATGGAGTATTTAACATGGGAAGAAATTTCTCTATCAAGCTTCATATACCAATGAATTTCAGTTCCCCAACTAAATCGTAACATTGGACATGGAGATCACCTTCACAACGCCGGCTCTTTTGTTTCCTGCAATCAGCCTTTTGCTGATCGCTTATACAAACAGGTTCCTTGCCATAGCCAACCTTGTGAGAAAATTACACGATGATTATAAGAGAGGTGAAGCAAATAAACATGTGATTCAACAAATACAGAATTTGCGAAGAAGAATTAGCCTGATCAGGTGGATGCAGGGACTTGGCGTATTTAGTTTCCTCGGCTCCGTAATTTGCATGTATTGTATTTATTTGAATTTGCAGGAAACGGCCCGGTATGTTTTTGCGATCAGCCTGATTACACTTGTTGTTTCACTGGTTTTATCCCTGGTTGAAATAGTTCAGAGCGGACGCGCACTTGAAATGGAAATAAGTGATATTGAAAGTGACAAATCCGGTTTCTTTAAAGACCTGTGGTCAGGTAAAAAAAATGAATAGAAGTTTTAAAATATCGGTTTTAGCAACAACTATCATTCTTTTAGCAGTTGCATGTACTCCAGGTGATCCCTACGAAGATCCGATCCATGTGCTGGATGAAACCGATACCATCCCACCTGTTGTAAATGTTGCAAAACCCGCAGAAGCACAAATTTTCAAAAATGGAGAAATGATTTCAGTTGAAGGTTCAGTAACCGACACGAGCATTTATCGAGGGGTTATCAAAATAGTTAATCATGCTAATGGAGCAATTCTGAAAGAACAAGCTTACGAAATTCACGGTTTCCAGGTTTACTATTTCTCGATGAATTTTGTTTCTTCCGTTGCTGCAACAACAGATGCAACGGTTCAGGTTTCATTTGAGGATCATGGCAAGAACACGACTGTAAAAACCGTGGCAATTAAAATCATTCCTTGATAATCTTTTAATCTCCCTTTAGGTCACTATCGAATTCAAGAATCCTCCAACCATTCCAACCATTCCAACCATTCCAACTATTCCAACTATTCCAACTATTCTAACCATTCCAACCATTCCAACTAAACAACCACTCTTTCTTTCCTCTCTCCAATCTGTTGTCTCCACATCGCATAATACAATCCCTTTTCATTTAGTAAACTGTCATGCGTTCCGGTTTCAACAACATCACCTTTTTCAAGAACATAGATCCTGTCTGCATGCATAATGGTTGAAAGCCGGTGTGCGATCAATATTGTGATCTGGTTTCGAAGAGATGAAACATTGCGAATCGTTTGTGTAATTTCTTCTTCTGTTAATGAATCGAGAGATGATGTGGCCTCATCAAAAATGAGCAGTTTGGGTTTTCTTAAAAGTGCACGCGCAATAGAAAGCCTCTGTTTTTCACCTCCTGATAATTTTAAACCACCTTCACCGATCATGGTATCAATTCCTTTTTCTGCACGAACCAATAAATTGTTGCATGATGCTTTATTCAGCACATCAAGCATG
>CAZCKF010000132.1:0-4396 GCA_964499155.1 uncultured Chitinophagaceae bacterium | reverse complement strand
TCTTCAGTTGCATCGGGATTTACAAACTGCAGATTTTCACGAATGGTTCCTGAAAACAATTGTGTGTCCTGTGTTACAAACCCGATCTGGTTGCGCAGGTCCTCAAAGTCTATTGAGTTTTCGTCAATACCATTGTATAAAATTTTTCCTTCCTGTGGACGATACAATCCAACAAGCAATTTCATTAGTGTAGTCTTTCCGGAACCAGAGGGGCCAACAAATGCAACTGTTTCACCACTTGTAGCACGGAAACTGATATCATCAATTGCTTTGTGTGATGCGGTCTGGTGTTTAAAGCCAACATTTTGAAATTGCAGTTCCCCTATGTCCCCCAGGTGTTGTGGTCGTGAAGGTTGCGGTTCAGGTTTTTTCGACATCAATACCTGGAAATTATTAAGCGATGCTTCAGCTTCCCGATAGGAGAGAAGAATATTGCCAATATCCTGCAGTGGACCAAAAATGAAAAAAGAATAGATCTGCATCATGGCAAGCTGTCCTGGATTCATTTCATTTTTAAAAACGAGGTACATCAGCATAAACAGGATCACCTGCCTTAACGTATTCACAAATGTTCCCTGGATAAAACTGATCGTGCGAATGCGTTTTACCTTGGTTAATTCCAGTCCTAAAATTTTATATGTGTTCTTGTTTAGGCGTGATACTTCCTGTTCTGTCAGGCCGAGGCTTTTTACCAGCTCAATATTTCTCAACGATTCGGTTGTTGTACCAGCAAGTGAAGTTGTTTGCGAAACAATCGTTTTTTGGATGGTCTTTACTTTTTTGCTCAGGAGGTTTGTAATGATGGTTAAAATAAAAATTCCTCCGAAGTAAATGATGGGCAATGACCAGTGAATCCTGAAAGCGACGAAGGCAACGAAAATAATTCCAACAATTACCGGGAAAAGAATATTGACAAAGCTGTTCATAAACCTTTCTGTATCGGTCCTCACTTTCTGCAGCGTACTCAATGTTTCCCCACTACGCTGGTCTTCAAATTCCTGGTAAGGAAGTTTCATGGCATGTTGCAATCCATCAGTAAAAATCTTAGCTCCAAATTTTTGAATGACAACATTGAGAAAATAGTCCTGGAAATTTTTTGCAATACGGCTTACCATGGCAACGCCGATGGAGGCAGCCAGTAACCAGAGGGTAATATTCAGGAAAGATGGCCAGTCAAATTTTCCACCAGGTGCACTTTGGTGATCGATGGCGTGGTTGATCAACCGGTTAAAAATATATGGGTCAACAAGTGAAAATCCAATATTGATTGCGGCCAGGAAGAGCACAAGGATTACCATCCACTTGTGCGGCCGGAGGTAGTTCATGAGAACCTTCATACGATGAAATAATTTAAGGTCAACGACGATTCAAAGGACATAAAATTGCAATTGGCATCAGGCAATTGGCAAACTATCTGCAAAGAAGCAACATTACTATGTTAGAGCTACCGAATATACGAATGGATTCCGCTGGCGTCGGGTTGCATGTCGTGCAGGAACACCGCGGGGTAAGTGATATATGCTTCAACGATTTGTCGTGTGGCTGCATGGGCCAGCAGGTTATCTGCTATGTACTGAATGGGTGTTTGCATCGGTATCAGTTTTTCAGCCGTCCTTTGGTTGATTGAGTAAGCGTAAGTGAAATCATGAAATCCTGCTTTTTTCAGATGCTTTGAAAAATTTCGCGCGTACATGTTTCGAATGATGCGATAATCCCACTTTAAAACACCAAGCGCATGCTGCGCATAATAAAGTCCTTTTTTCAATGGAGCATAGAACGGCTCTTTTTCATTTTTCGCCCAACCCCAGAAAACAAGTTCCGCTGAAGATGGAATTTCCTTAATTATTTCCGGAACAATTTTCAATTGTTCCGGATCCGGTGAAGCATCATCCTCCATGATCAGCACTTTTTCATACCCTTTTTCCAGCATGTCTTCATACATCATGCGATGGCTCCAGGAACATGCAATTTCACCAGGCCGCATTGATTTACTGTACCGATGATTGTGTCTGGTAAGCGTCTCAGAATAAATATTTTCCCGCTCGAGTTGTTCTACATCGAAATTGTTTTTATCCGCACCATAAAAGAATTCGTATTCCAGACCACTGAATCTTTCGATGAATTTCTTTCTTCGGGACTCTGCCGCTTCGATAGTGAGAACGTAAATGTGATCGTAATAGCTGTTTAATGGTGAGAAAATATTCATTGACTAAAATTAATACATCGACTTTAGCTACGAGCTTCGAGCTACGAGTGCTGCGAGACGTCGCCCGTTAATAATTATTGAAGTTTTGTTATAGGCCTTGATACGGTCGTTTCAAGGATCAAATATTTATTCCAAAATACCCATTGAAAACATTTCGAGATTGTAAACGACTGTACAAAAGGCCTTGAACGATTTTCCGCGCAGAAACTGCCCGCGAGATCTCATAGCTGCTCGCAGCTCGGAGCTCGAAGCTAGTAGCTTTAAAAAGCTGGTTTTGTTCCTTTAAAAAAACTATTTACTTTCAGAGAAGCTTACCACTTTACGACCGGATTTACGACTGCTTTGGATATTCCTTCCTGTATTCCACGCCTTAGATAACTGCATCCAACCATTTTTCAGAAAGACCTCCTGCTGGCTCAGATTTGAACCTATTACCAAAACAGGGTTTATGAGAAAAGTTTATCTGCTTGTCTTTTTGATCGTTATTGCTATTGGTGCAAATGCACAACCATTGAGCGGGGTGGTCAACATACCTGGCGATTACCCTAATCTTGAGCAGGCAATTAACGCGTTAAATACAAATGGAGCAGCTGCGGGTACCGGGGTTACCTTAAACGTATTACCGGGAAATCCTCAAACAGCTCCAGCTGGAGGTTACGTGATCACACTTGAACCGGATCCAAACGTTCCTGTGGAAATAAGGGGAAACGGAAATACCATTACAGCTTCAAACTCACACACCCCCGGTTCTATCAATGATGGGATTTTCAAATTAATCGGGGCTGACTGGATAGTCATTTCAGGTTTTAATTTAAATGAAAATGCGGGGAACACTGTAACTACCATCGGGACAAATAACCTCACTGAGTTTGGTGTTGGTATTTTTTATGGTTCTCCAACGAATGGAGCAAGAAATATTACACTGGATGGTTTGACAATTTCACTAAACCGGAATTATGCAAATAGTTTCGGTATTTATTCTACTAACCGAACAAACGCAACAACTGTTACAACAGTTAATGATATTACTTCTCCAGCAGGCTCAAATGATGGCCTCATTATTCGCAGTAATACTATAACAGATGTAAATTTTGGGATCGTAATAATCGGCTCCAATGTAAGTGCCAACATGTTGCAAGGGGTAAGAATCGGGGGAAATACACCTGCAGAAGGAAATACTGTTACGAATTTTGGTTCAACCGGCGCAATTTCTGCCTATCCGAATGTCGGTAGCACTGTTGCAGGCGTCATACTTGACAATTCAAAAAATGATCAAATAAGCTATACCACGGTTTCAAGTTTTAATGGAGCAGCAACAGCACATCCTGTCGCGGGTATTGTTAAGAGAGGAAGCGGAACCCTCGCACTTTCAGGGTCAGAAACGTACACCGGGCAAATAACTTTTAATAATATTTCGCTCAGAAGCGCGGCTCCGTCGTCGCCAATTACCGGTATTTCGAATGAGATTGGCAATGCAAATTTTTCCATCAACATCAGCAATAATAATTTTCACAATACAACACATACAGTTGGCTCTAGCGGCAATATCAATTTTATTCAAAATACAGCGAGTGTTCAAAACGCCACGTTCTCAGGCAATACTTTCACGAATATTACTGTGAATACGAATGGAAGTATAAACTTTATTAGTAATAACATTTCAAAGTTAACGAATGGTTCAGTCGTAGTTAATAATAACTCTATTGTCGGCACATTTCAAAAAACGGCATCAGGAGGTAATGTTGCGTTTTATCTGGCAAATTCATTTAGTCCAAATACAGCTACAGAAGTTAACATCGGAAATAATTTTTCGAATGTATCGCTGTTCAGCACCACAGCTTTATTGGGTTGGTATGTTAGTGATGGCACAACAAGTGCTGGTCACGGATCCACAAAAACTATATCGAATAATGTGTTTAATAATATAACCGGTGGTACGGGTTCACTTTCCATTCTCAATGTTGGATTTAGCAACAGTTTAACGCATGGTAGTGTAGTGAGTAACAACACCATTTCAAATATCAGCGGAGCTGGAATTATTTCGGGAATCAATGTTACCCAGGGGAGTCATACTGTTTCCAATAATCGAATTTTCAACCTTAATACAACAGGATCCGGTACAACAAATGGAATCACATTGGCAGGTGGCGTTGTACAAACATTTTCTGCTAATAAAGTTTATGACATCAC
>CAZCKF010000131.1:2450-7763 GCA_964499155.1 uncultured Chitinophagaceae bacterium | reverse complement strand
GACAGGGCAAGAACGCTTGGCGCAACGGCCGATATCACTTCGAATATTAAAAATAACTGGACAGCGAATTCGGGAATTGAAGTGTACCATGACTGGATCAGCAGCAGCAGGACCGATGAAGAATTAACAACAAACAATAAATCTGCAAAAAGAGGATTGTATCCAGAGGGTGCTACGTTCGGAAATTTTTCAGCTTATACGCTCCATCATATAGGTTTAAATAAATTCAATATTGAAACAGGACTTCGATTCAATTCTTTTGACATAAGGACAAATGATACAGGAATTGCCAATGCGGACATTACACCTTCAGCATGGGTTGGAAATATTGCGGTTTTGTATTCAATAAATAAAGATCAAAGCGTTTACGTTTCTGCGAGTTCAGGTTTTCGTGCACCCAATATAGATGACATGTCAACACTTGGCATAGTGGATTTTAGATATGAAGTTCCCTCTGCATCATTAGCACCTGAACGATCCATCAATTTTGAATTGGGATATAAGTTGGCAGGTAGAACAATCAGATTTTCAGCAGCAGCCTTTTATATGAAATTGCAGGATCTGATCACACGCATTCGGACAACGGATTCAATTGCGGGTTATGCTGTTTACTTAAAACAGAATACGGACGAAGCTTTTATTCGTGGCTTTGAAAGTGAATTCAAGTACATGCCTTCATCTGAATTTCAATTTGAAGGCGGGCTTTCGTATTTATTTGGTCAGAATACGTCAATAGGTGAACCATTGCGAAGAATACCTCCTCTGCATGGAAGAGCGGCGGTTACCTACCGCAAAAAAAGTTTTTATCTAGTCACAGAGTACGTGGCAGCAGGCAAACAAGATCGGCTAGCAAAAGGAGATAAGGATGATAACCGAATACCTGCAGGTGGCACACCAAGTTGGTCTGTAGTAAACCTTCATGCCGGTTATGCTTGGAAATTCATTCAGACGCGCGTCTCACTGCATAATATTTCAAATGAAGATTACAGATTGCATGGTTCGGGGATCAATGGAATGGGGAGGAGCATGACTATTGCTTTAATATTTAAATATTGATCACTCTCTTGCCCGTCAATTAACCAGGTGAGGGTTGTGATTAAACGACTCACACGATATGACTACATCGATTAAAACAAATTACAAGGATAAGTCGCCGATAGTTGATTTTTTTTGTGGTAAAAGTCAAATCACTAAACCACTTCGATTTTCAAGAAGTTTCAGAATTAAATGAATTTCAACTTTGCATCTTTATTAGTCTAATTCCAGTAGGTTAGGAGTGTTTAAATCAAAAATCAAAAACCAAAAATCAAAAATTGTTTTCAGATTTCAAGTATAAGACAGCCTTAAATGCTCTAATCCCCGCCTTAGCCGCATTTGGTGTTTATACCTGCATGTTCGCTTTCCGTAAACCTTTCACCGCCGCTGATTATGGAGCACTTACTTTTCTTGGAATTGATTATAAGATATGGTTGGTGATTGCGCAAACCACTGGTTATACGATCAGTAAATTTTATGGGATCAAGTTTATTGCGGAATTAAAACATAAAAGGAGATGGCTCATCATTGTGCAAATGATCACTCTGGCATGGGCTGCGTGGTTGTTTTTTGGTTTTGTTCCAGCTCCATATAACATTTTGCTCCTTATCATTAATGGTTTTCCGCTGGGAATGATTTATGGAATTGTGTTCAGTTATCTCGAAGGAAGGAAGAGCACAGAATTTCTCGGCGCCGTACTTGCAACTAGTTTCATTTTCGCTGCAGGTTTTACACAAAGTGTTGGTAAATACCTGATGCTTGAGTGGGGTTTGAGTCACTGGTGGATGCCATTCATTACAGGGTTGATATTTTTTTTACCCCTGTTATTTTTTGCCTGGTTGCTGGAACAAACGCCTTCTCCAACAAAAGCCGACATCGATCATCGCACCCTGCGTGCGCCCATGAATGCGTCAGAACGAAAAGCTTTTATCAGATCGTTTTTACCCGGTTTGATTCTTCTCGTTATCTCTTACATATTTCTAACCATGCTCCGAGATTACCGGAGCAATTTTGCCTCCAACATTTGGAACGAATTGGGACATGGAAGTGATGCAGCCATTTTTACACAGAGTGAGATTCCTGCATCACTTGTTGTACTTGTTATGATGAGTCTTCTCGTGTTTGTGAAAAATAACCTGAAGGCACTGATCATAAATCACATCATCATTATTGCGGGATTTATCTTATCTGGTGTAGCTACTATTTTATATACACAGGGAGATGTCACTCCGTTTTGGTGGATCACTTTAACCGGGGTGGGATTATATATGGGATATGTGCCCTTCAATTGCATGTTGTTTGAAAGATTGATCGCTGCATTTAAATATGTAAGCACTGCAGGATTTATCATCTATGTTGCGGATTCTGCTGGATATATTGGAAGTGATGCAATCCTTATTGTAAAAAACTTTAGCAGTATAGATATTTCCTGGAGCCAGTTCTTTATTAATAGTGTACTGGTGATATCTGCAATTGGCGTTTTACTGGTGTTGATTTCAGCAATCTATTTTTTCCGGAAACACGGGAGACAAAAAGCCGATGAGGGCAATGTTGCAAATATTTGATGTAAATGCTCGTTTTTGCAACAAATTTGTCAGGCCACTATAAGTGGCCTGACAAGTGAAGTTTATTTCACCTGGAAAAAATGATGAAAACACGACCAATTCTCCATTTTACCCCATCACAATCCAATACTCATTCCCACCACCCAATTAAACTTTCTCGAATTATATCCGGGTATTTCTTCGTAATCCTGGTCAGTTATATTTCTTAAATCAAGGAACAAATTCCACTTCTTCCATGTATAACCAGCATGGAAATCCAATGTGTGATATGCATCCAATGTAATCGGACTTGCACCGAAAACAAATTCATCTCTTTTTCCAATCACACGCAGATCGGCGCGCAAGTTTAAGTTTTTAACAATGTTTATTCCCATACTTGCATTCACTGCATGTTTTGGAATTCTGTATAGATTGTAATAACTGGTGTCCTTTCCCATTGGAAAACCTGTGCCATCATATTGTGAAACAGTTTTACCATCTGTATAAGTATAATTTACCATTATACTCAAGTCCTTGCTTTTGTATGCACTTTCAAATTCAACACCATAATTTTCCTGTTCACTTACATTTTTATACCGGGAGGTAAAATTCACAGGATCTATTATAATAAAGTTGATTGCATCTTTTCCTTTGCGTGAAAACCCGGTCACTCTCGTAAATAAAAAATGACTTCGGTATTCAAATCCAAGTTCGCCGATCAGATTTTTTTCCGGACCAAGATCCGGATTACCGAAAAAAGGATCGAAAAGCTGGTACAGCGTTGGTGTTTTAAATGCAGAATATGCGTTTGCAAAAATTTTGGTGTTACCTGTTTTGAAAGAAGGATTGATCGTGAATGTCACATTGTTCCCATATTCAGAATGATGGTTCCAACGCAATCCGGCTTCTGCATTCCAGTTTCTTTTATTAAATACCAATGAAGAATAAGGACTGGTTTGTGAAAACTGCTCGCGCATAGTGGGTGGAGCGTAATCTCCGAATGGACCGGAAGAAAAATAATTAATGGTTGAATGATTCAGGCGATGATCAATCCCAGTGAGCAATTCAAAATTTTTCCAGTTCCGTGTAATATATAATTCAGTGAAGTGACTACGGCCGATATACTGTGCATGACTGTAATTCACAAACATCGATGGCTTGTGAATTGAATCATCATCATACTGCCTGTCGGTGTAGTTGAAATGATAATTGAAATTCAATTTTCCTTTTAAAAATGAATAAGCAACACCAGATCCCGCCATTAAATTTTTATTGATCGCAGTAAAATCGCGGTCATCTGAATAGGCCGATGCATCAATGTCATTTTTATAGTTCTGGAAAGTGCCTGTGAAATATCCTGTAGTACTGGAAGATAAGGGAAATGAAATACGTGAAGTGAGCGCATGCTGGTTAAATCCGTCCTTATCGAAATTGCCAGTATTCATTGTGTCCTTTGCAGAAGAAAAACCATCAGCAGAGTGGTGCGTGTAATGAACCGAATAATTCATCTTTTTTTTGGCACCGCTTACAGACAGATCTTGTTTGAATGTATGGTAACTACCTGCTGTTAATCCAGCATTCAGTTCAAAACGGTTTGTTTTTGTTACCGTGATAATATTAATCACACCAGCCACTGCATCAGAACCATATAATGTGCTATGTCCACCTTTCAGGATTTCTATTCGCTCTATCTGATCAACCGGAATAAGATTCAAATCAAAATAATTCGTGATCACCGAAGGATCATTTACAGGAATTCCATCGATCAGCAACAAAACATTACCTGCTGAAGCACCTCTTATATTAATTGTCTGGTTACTGCCGGCTGTTACACTGGCACCGATGACATGAATGCCGGCATTGGTATTCAGGATGTCACCTGTGGACTTCCCCCTCATTTGTTCAAGGGTTTCTTTTGAGATCACTGAAACAACTTTCCCAGTCTCACTTTGTTTTTTTGGGTATTTGTTTGCGGTAAAAACCACTTCATCGAGTGGTTTGTAAGCTGTGTCCTGCGCGACAAGCCGGCTGCTGGTTATGATAGCAGCCACAACTAACATTTTCGTTTTCATTTGAAAATTTTTTTGTGACTGCTTCCGGAAAAAATGAAGATATAAATGCCGTAGCGTTTACATCCTTCGCCTTTCACCCGAAAGCTGAATGTTGTTTATTTCTGCTGGCAGGTCTTCTGGCTCGTAAAATGTTGTACGCCTTCCCATTCATTCGAACAGTGGCCATGTACTTTCACTAACACTTACTACTTAGCGTTAATTAGCTTCAATTAGCGTTAATTAGCGTTTTTAGCGTTTTACTTACAGCTACGGGGATAGCGCCGGATTTACACCGGCTTCCCTTTTCATCCAGACTTTGATGTTCTGGATACCAGTCAGGCTGCAAATCTGAATCATTATGGCAGCATTTCAAAATGAATGTGCAAAACAAAATGGTTGTGGTGATAGATTAATTTTGGGAAAGTGGCTGAATTGATTTCAGTATTATCTTGTTTCTTCAATTGCAAGCATGGAACAATCCAAAAAACCTTTGCTGAATTTGTTTTCCATTACCATGATCATCATCGGACTTGTGATCGGTATGGGAATTTTCAGGGCTGCAAAAAATGCAGCAGTTGCTGCACCCACTCCTTCGATTTATTTCAGCGCATGGATAATTGGTGGACTCATCGCATTGTGTGGGGCATTGACTTACGCAGAAATTGGTTCACGATATCCTGTTA
>CAZCKF010000131.1:0-2440 GCA_964499155.1 uncultured Chitinophagaceae bacterium | reverse complement strand
GGCTATTATAAAATTTTTTCCTACGCGTATCACCCATCGCTTGCATTTGCATTGAACTGCAGCATCCTGATTTCAAATGCTGCATCTATTTCTGGCGTCGCATTGATTGGTTCAGGATACATCAGCAGTGTTTTTTTTCCGGATGCATCACAGGCAATTACAATGGGCATTGCCATGCTCGCCATTTTTATTTTTTATGGCGTCAACATTATGGGCCTTAGAATGAGTTCAGGAGCCCAGAACATTTTAATGATAATCAAAATTGCCATGTTGCTGTTGCTGATCGCTGCATTGTTTTACCGGCCGGCATATGCTGAAAATAATGTACCGCTTTCCGCGCCCATTACTGGTAGCTGGAATGACATTCTCACTTCATTTGGTCTTTGCCTTGTTGCAGTTTCCTTTACTTATGGAGGTTATCAGCAAACAATCAATTTTGGCAGCGAAGTAAAAAACCCAACCAAAAATATCCCGCGTGGAATTTTTATAGGTATTGCCATAATAATTAGCTGGTCAATGTTTCTTACTACAACATTATCGGGTTTAATGAATTGAAAACGGATAAGGGAGAGGCCATAGCATCCATCGTTGTAAGAAAAATGTTTGGTGAAGGTGGTGCTGATGTGTTTTCGGTTCTATTGTTTCTCTCTGTCCTGGCTTATGTAAATGTTTCATTGCTTAGTAACCCACGCGTTATTTACGCAATGAGTGAGGACGGTGTTTTGCCTGCAGTTTTTCAGAAGAAATCTGAAAAAAAAGGCGTTTACATGGTAGCACTGACCACATTTGCTGCTATTGCCATAGTAGTCGTTTTTTTCGCAGAAACTTTTGATAAGATTTTAAGCTTCAGCATTTTCCTTGATTCATTTGGCATGGCAACTTCTGCAGCAACTATTTTCATTTTGCGAAAACGTACCAAACATCTTGATAAGACCGGTATCTACAAAATGAAATTGTTTCCATTGATGCCTGTGATTTTTATACTCGCATACACATTTGTCTGCGCAAGTATTGCAATCAATACACCCAAGATTGCATTGATCGGTGTGGCTGTGTTGATCGGGTCGGGCATTTTATATTTTATCATCAAACGTGCGAAACAATAGAATGAATCTGTCATACATCCTGAATGAACTTGGTGAAGAGCGGGAATTATATTTTAATGCCATTTCTCCACCGATCATGCAAACAAGCAATTTTGCGTTCCGCAAAATGGATGATCTGCAACATGCTTTCGAGGATGAAATGGGCGGCTACCTGTATTCACGTGGGTTAAATCCAACAGTTGAAATTTTAAGAAAAAAACTAGCAGCGCTTGATGGGGCTGAAGATTGCCTGGTATTCAACAGCGGAGCGGCTGCAATTTTTGCCGGTATTCTTGCGAATGTAAAAGCTGGAGATCATATCGTTTCTGTGCGCGCACCGTACACATGGGCGCAGAAAATGTTTGATGTCATACTTCCGCGTTTCGATGTACACACAACATACATAGATGGCACTCTTATTGAGAACTGGAAGTCAGCAACGAAAAATAATACAACGCTCTATTACCTGGAATCACCCAATAGCTGGGATTTCGCGATCCAGGATATAAAAGCTGTGGCTGAATTTGCAAAAACAAAAAGCATCATCACATTTATCGACAATAGTTATTGCACTCCACTTTACCAGCGGCCGATTGAAATGGGCATTGATCTCTCTATGCAAACCGCAACAAAATATATCAGTGGCCACAGTGATACCCTTGGAGGTGTGCTTTCAGGCTCGCACGAAATGATGAAAAAAATTTTCGATAGCGAATACCTGAATATTGGAAGTGGGATTCAACCATTTAATGCATGGTTGCTGATACGTGGATTGCGCACACTTCCTGCGCGCCTGGACAAAATTTCGAGAACGACCAGGTCTGTATTCGATTTTTTGAAAGCGCATCCCAAAATTGAGAAAATGTTGTTTCCCCTGGATGAAAGTTTTCCAGATTATGAAATAGCAAAAAAGCAAATGAGCGGAGCATGCGGTTTAATGACAATGGTGTTGAAAGCGAAATCAAAAAAAGATATCGCTCGCTTCTGCGAATCTTTGAACCATATTATGATGGCCGTTAGCTGGGGAGGTCACGAAAGCCTCGTGATGCCCAAATGTGCCGCCATTCCCGAGGACCAGTTTGACATGAAAAATGCAGAACACCGTTACGTGCGGCTGTATGTTGGACTGGAAGATGCAGGCTATATTATCGAAGACCTGGATCAGGCACTCAATAAATTATAAAACTCACCTCCTCTAAGTAATCCTGTAATCCTTAACCAATCCTTCAATCCTGTAATCCTTAACCAATCCTTTAATCCTGTATCCTATTTTTGCCACATGAGAAAACTGATCATTTCCCTTTTACTGGCTGTTGGTGTAAATGCCAGCGCACAGGACAAATGGGATTTACAGC
>CAZCKF010000130.1:0-7763 GCA_964499155.1 uncultured Chitinophagaceae bacterium | reverse complement strand
GTTTTCCGTCACTGTTTTGCTTAACCAGTTCGGGAAAATATTTTTCAACTTCCTGAGCCAGCAACCCCATTTGTTGCGTAGGATCGTATTCGTCTTTCCAGAAATACGTATATCCATTTAATGATTGAATTCTGGATAATGGATCTATAATCCTTGAAATATTTTTTTTCAACGTTGCATCTGAATTCTGTGTAAGCACACCACGAAGTGTGGCATTACCATCGCCGCGGAGTTGTAAAATATTCCCACCAACACCAGAGAAAAAATAATTATACTCGGCTGCAGCAGGAGTGTTATCTGGTTTTACGGCAACATCCCAAATTTGACTTGTTCCGGTTTTTGACCAACGCATACGCGCCCAGTCGTTGCCAGCATCATCTTCATGGATTTGCAACTGAAATCCGGCATTGAATACGCTGTTCCGGGAAAGATGTAAGGAACTTGTAGGCACCGTAGTTCCAATTCCAACATTCCCATTTCCTAACACCGTAAGTGCATTCGTCCTCGTTACAGGATTTGGACCATTTCCAATTTGAAAAATTCGTTCTGTCAGATAATTTCCAGTTGGCACATCTGTGTTGTCATTAAAACGACCAACTACAAATCCTGCATAAATTTTTGAAACTGTTCCATTACCGAATGCAGACGAATAATGACCAGTTGCAGAATTATTACTACCAAAAGTTACTGACCCGTCTCCTGATGAAATATTGTGACTGCCTGCTGTAAAGGAATAGATTGCACCTGCAGTGTTGTTGTATCCAAAAGCTGTTGACTGATCGCCAGAAGCTATGGTTGTATGGCCAAATGCAACCGACTGTCGACCAATATTAACTCCATCCCATTGATTTCCTGGAATAGATCCAGCTCGAAAAGCACCTTTCATTGAATACCACATCATTCGCGTTCCCTGACCACTTGCTGGAGGTGGAGGCGCGTTTAAGGGTAAATTATAAACCGCTGTATAAAGAACGCTACTATCTTCTACATGCAATCTTGCTACCGGATTATTTGTTCCGATACCAACGTTTCCTGTTTGTGCAAGCAACTGTGATGTAATCAATGAACAGGCAATAATCAATATTTTTTTCATAAAGTTTGTCTTTGAATTTGTCAACCGCTTATTTCAATTTTTCTAAAACGAGTTTTTTAAGCTCTGCCAGATCTTTTTTTAATTGTGCGTTTTCCATCATGACGGAATCGATTTTAGCGGACTGTTCTTTCATGCCTTCAATTATAACAGGAATTAACCCGCTATAATTCACAGAAAGTTTTCCGTCACTGTTTTGCTTAACCAGTTCGGGAAAATATTTTTCAACTTCCTGTGCGAGAACTCCGAATTGTTTTTCAGAATTGGCTTCATCGATCCAGAAATATGAGTATCCATTTATTTGTTGCAGTGATGACAATGCATTTGAAATTCTTACAATATCCTTTTTTAGTGTAGCATCAGAGGCTTGTGCAAGTGTACCGCGGATCCAGCCGTTGCCATTTCCAAAAACTTCAAAATTGTTAGTGAACACACCTGCCTGATCGTAACCAAGTTTAACGGACGCGCTCGGATTGTCGGAATAAATAAGCAATTGATTTCCCTGGACTGCAAATCCAACATCGCCGGTTACTCCCGGATAGAGTGTTATTTTTTTCCCTAATTGTTGTGCGAATGCGAGCGGAGCATTTGGATTTGAATTTCCGATTCCAACATTACCCGTTCCTTTAATCCGCATTCTTTCGGTAAACGCACCACTTTGTCCGTATCCAAATGCGATATCAGAATTTGCAAAATCTGAATGAATCAGCATGGTGAAGGGTGCAATACCAAACCCATAATGCGGACCGGACTGGCCAAACAAAGAAATTTTGTCGCCCTCGGTATTCTCAAAATTTAATTTGAATCCAGGATTTAAACTCGAACCAATACCGATGTTTCCATTGCGAAGAACTGTTAAAGCATTTTTCCTTGAATCGATCCATTCCCCATTTCCAATTTGAAATATCCTATCTGTTGCTGCAGATGAAAAGCCAGGGTTGTCATCTGAATTATTGAATAATCCGACTGCCACCCCGCCTTCACTTTTTGCAATTGTACGCACACCTAATGCGACTGAACCATTTCCCGAGGCTTGTGTTGTTTGTCCCGCGGCAAATGAAGCAGTACCACTTGAAATCGTGTTATTTCCCATCGCAGTAGAAAAAAAATTACTGGCAGTGGTAGATTGGCCGGAAGCAAACGATGACGAGCCAGTTGCTTCTGCATTGTCACCAAGTGCGATAGAAGATTCGCCCGACGCTATGGGACTTCGACCTGCTGCAAAACTGTAGTTACCGAGATTCTCTCCATCCCACATATTGCCATCCACCCTTCCTGCTCTAAAAGCAGATCGCCGTGCATACCACATCAATCTGCTGCCGGGACCAGAAATTGGCGTGGGAGTGAATCCCGGAGGTGGTGGATTCGAAGGACCAACGAATAGGACATTGCTGTCCGCAACATGCAGTCTTGCCAGGGGATTAGTAATTCCAATCCCAACATTTCCCGTTTGAGTATTTGCTATGATTGTTGTACAAATACAAAATGGCAATAGAATTCTCTTCATCATAAACAGTTGTTTATTGATCAGACATTAATTATTGATTCTACGAATTTCAAGTAGGTCGAACGTGACCTGGGTACTAGCAATTGGTTTAGTGGGATAGAGGGGTTAGAAGGTAACTAAAAAATCCGTAAGAACAGTATTCGAGAGGAAAACTTGATTGATGATAATTTGACCAGCCTGAAGTTTCTGGTTTCTTGCCTGGCTGCTGCCAGTCAGGCTTCTGGCTTCTCGGGTTACCTGCAAAACGAACGAGGGGTAGAAACCCCTCGCTTTTTGAACATTCACATTATACATAAACTAAATAAAGACACGGATTAAGGGGATGATATTTAAGTGGGTTTTGATTATTTATTAAGAAGCAATTTTTTTATTTCTGTTAATTCTTTTTTCAAATCATCAATCTCTTTTTGTTGTTCCTGCATCCCCTTTGTCAATACAGCAGACATCTTTGCATAGTCCACTGATTTAAATCCCTGCTTGTCTGTTTTAACTAATTCAGGAAATTGTTTTTCCAGTTCCTGTGCAACGAAGCCAATTTCAACATTTGATGTATCCAAAATTTCCTTGGTGTACTCGTAGCTTACTGGATTCAACAAAAGTATTTTCCCCAAAATGCCGTGAAGTGATGAAATGTTTTGTTTGTACCGAACATCTGAAGGAGTTAGAAATGCAATTGCCCTGACGTTTCCATTCACGTGCAATCTTTCCGTAGGACTGGACAATCCAATACCTACAAAGCCATTTCCCATAAATCGAACCGTTTCGGTAAAAGAACCCGCGTATCCATGTCCAAACAAGATATCGGAGAATGCTGCATCCGTATGAATAAGCAACCTGTTTGAAAGGATTCCAAAACCGTAATGATTTCCTGCAGCACCCCATAAGGAAATTTTATCTCCCAACACTTCATCAAAAGAAAGTTTGAATTGCGGATTTACTGTTGTTCCTAAACCAATATTTCCATTTCGCAAAATTGTGATCGCATTTCTTTCCAGTACAACATCTCCCGTTCCTATTTGGAATACGCGGTCAGAAAAATTTGCTGTGAATGGATCTGGGGCATCGCTCTTGTTGTTGAAACTTCCCAATGCGATTCCACCAATCGCCTTTGCCTCCACATATTGTCCCAATGCTACAGAGTAAAAACCGCGTGCGGTCGTCCCGCGTCCGGCTGCAAATCCACCTTCATTCCAAACTGTATTGCCATTGCCAATGGCACCCCCGGCAATGCCATTAACCAAATTGTTTTGCCCCAATGCAACTCCGGCAGAACCACCGATCGTATTTTGAAACCCACCGGCGAATGTATAGGTTGCATATGCATTGTTATTCGCTCCCGCTGTAAAACTTGATGCTCCATCCGATCGATTGTTCGATCCGAATGAAGCTGAATAATTTCCTTCACCAACCACATTGTACCCAACAGCAATTGAATTCAAACCAGTCCTAAACTCGTTCCACTGATTTCCATCCACTGTCCCTGCGCGCAATGCAGCTTTTTGTTGGTACCACATCATCCTGGTTCCCATTCCACTCACTGGTGGTGGAGTTGTATTTTCTACTACGTAGGGTGCAGTCATTAACAATCCACCGTTGTTGACATGTAAATTTGATAGTGGTGTTTCTGTACCAATTCCAAGCATACCACCCATCGTAATGTTTCCATTGTTCCTGACCGAAAGTCGGATCACACTCCCGGTAAAAAAATCTAGTCCGAATTGGTTGCCGGTTGCTGTGCGTTTTGAAATAATTCCTTCTCCTGATGATACACCACCAAATATTAATGATGCGCTGGAAACAATTCCGGTATTACTATTATTAGGATCTATCACCACTCTTCCATTGCCAACCACTTCAAAATTGTTTGTAAATGTTCCACCCTGGTCATAACCAAGTTTTACTGATGTTCCGGGATGATCAGCATACAACCGCAATTGATTTCCAAATACCGAAAGACCCACATCTCCTGTATTACCTGGGTAAAGTGTTATTTTTTTTCCGAGTTGAGGTGGGAATTCAAGCGGTGCGTCGGGGGTGTCTATGCCAATTCCAATATTGCCATTACGCAGAACAGTTAAGGCATTGTGTCTTGTAAGAAAATTTAGATCGCCATTACCAATTTGAAATATCCTGTCTGATGGCGAATAAAGGTAGGGGTTGGGACTATCCATGGTATCATTCAAAATGCCCATAACAATTCCACCATACGTTTTTGCAATATTGTAATATCCGAATGCCATCGAGAGCGTGGATGGCGTATGATTATAATATCCATGTGCATGGGAATAAGCCCCTTCGGTAATATTCAAACTTCCGTGTGCAAATGAATTATAGCCGGTTGCCTGATTTATGTATCCCGATGCATGAGAAATACTGCCGGTAACCCTGTTGTTGTAACCAAAATTGCTGCTTGCAGTGCCGCTGGTAAGTGAATTGTATCCACCGGCAACAGAATAAAAACCAATGCTGTCGCGGTCCCAATTCAAGCTGTCAACATAACCAAAACGAAATGCAGCCCTGCTTGGAAACCACATCATACGAATTCCTCTTCCATTCACCGGAGTGTTCACAGTGAAATCCACTGAATCTGCACCTGTGAAAACCACTGCACTGTCGGTTACATGCAACCTCGCTTTTGGGTTCATCGTTCCGATACCCACATTACCATTTTGCGCAATGGATGCACAACTTATGAACGAGCTAACCAGGCCAATAAAAACCCGCTTCATACACTATGAATTTTGTGAGAGAAGGTAATAGATGGGAGGATAAGAGACTATAGCACAAAAGGACTACTGGTTTAGATTTTTGATTTTGGATTTTTGATTTTGGATTGGGCTCTCCTAACCGAGATACAATGAGGAATTAAACTGGTAAAATCGAAGAGTCGTGATTAATTTGAATAGCTCGATAATGGGCGGTTGTTATCTGTGCAATCTTGGTTTAATTCAGGAAATCCGTGTTTCAATTTTCAATTTTTGATTTTGGTCCCGATAGCTATCGGGATTTGATTGGGCTCTCCTCACCGATAAGCATTGAGTAATTAAGTAACAAGATCGAACAATCATTATTAGTTTGAATAGTTCGAAAATTGGCGGTTGTTATCCGTGCAATCTTGGTTTAATCCCGGAAAATTCGTGATCATCAGAGGATCGACTTTAATTAGTCACAAGGAACATTAGGTAATTTCAATCTTTAAATCCTGGCCCCAGCGGGGCCTTCTCTTTGTAGAAAAGATTGTAGGTAAGAATATAGGGCTCCGTAGGAGTCCCCCATTTCAATTTTTGATTTTTGATTTTGGATTTTGGATTGGGCGCTCCTAACCGATAAGCATTGAGTAAATAAGTAACAAGATCGAACAATCATTATTAGTTTGAATAGTTCGAAAATTGGCGGTTGTTATCCGTGCAATCTTGGTTTAATTTTCAAATCCGTGATTCATATTTTGGATTTTGGTCCCGATAGCTATCGGGATTTGATTGGGCGCTCCTAACCGACAGGTATTGAGGAATTAAATAGCAAGATCGAACAGTCATTGTGCTCGTGACAACTCGTTGCGCTGTTGCGTGAACCTCGACAAGCTCCGGTTTGACAAGATTATAATCAACTAATTAAAATATTTCTATTTGGAAAAACTGCTGCGTCAAATTTTCAAATCTTCAAATTTTCATATTTCGCAACTTCCATCCACTTCATCACTGCCTTTACATGATTATAAGGATAATCATCACCCAGCTTTAATTTGATCGCGTAGGAATTAGGCTCGGTCTCTTCTTCAATAGCTTTTTGAATGATTTCAATTTTTTCTTTGGGAACCAATTCCTGCAGCGTGACCTCACCAGTGGGAATAAAAGTAATGAGATGATTTTCTATTGTGTTGGGCGTTAAATTTCTCTCTTTTGCAATATCCTGAATTGATTTTCCTGACCTGAACATTTCCAGTGACAACCGCATTGTTTCCCCCTTGACTCTTTTTTCCTTTTGGGTTTTTGGTGTTTTTCTCTGTATGGTGTATGATTTTTCCAATACAATCGGCATATGATACAACCTGATTGCAGATTCCAGATTGAAATCGGGTTGTGACATGGATGAGGCGATTTGCACCACACGTCTCATCTGGATCTTTTTCTTTTCAAATAATTCAGCACTCGGGACAAGCAAGCGTTCCATAAATCCTTTGCCATAGGTATTTTGAGATTTCTGATTGATCTCCTTTATGATCTTATCGCATTCTTTTTCAAAATAAGTTGTGGCAGCGGTAACACGTTCATGAAAAACATTCAGTTTGTCTGATGTGTCCGACATAAATATTCCGTGCAATTGCCGCTGGAATTTTTCAGCTGTGCCCTGCAACGGTTTTAATTCATTTATTATTTTATGCAGCAATTGCATGGCTGGTTTAAAATCATCAAGATCATATTCCTTGTATGCATCATGTTGCGATTGTAATTCGCTGATGATATTTTCCCATCCAAAACCATCGATCAATAATTTTTTCAGGTAATGCTGTTGTTCTAGTTCAAGCAATTCCTGCAGAGAATCATTGTCCATCTCTTCCCGTGCAAAGGCAAGTACCCTTTCATCTGTCTGGATCACCTGCGGGTGAATGCGTGTGAGCAGGATCATTCCTTCAAGGCTTGTCAGCCTGCTCAGTGCAACATATACCTGCCCGGGTGCAAATGATGCACCTGCATCAATCACAGCCCGATCGAAAGTCAGTCCCTGGCTTTTGTGAATGGTGATCGCCCATGCAAGCCTGAGCGGATATTGCCTGAATGTGCCCAGTTCAAGTTCATCGATCGAATCTTTTCCATTGTTGTATGTATACCGGATATTCGACCAGGTTTCTTTTTTTATTTCCAGCAGCTCTGATTCATTGGGAAACCTGATCTTGATTTTTTCTTTTTCGATCGATTCAACCGTTCCAATCTTCCCATTATAAAATCTGCGATCTTCACCTGTATCGTTCCTGATGAACATCACCTGTGCACCTGGTTTAAGAACCAGCGTGTTGTCTGCCGGAAACATTTGTTCTTTAAATTCTCCTTTTATCTCAGCGGGAAATGAAAAGGATTCTCCAGGTAACCGCTGCAATTCCCTTCGATTGATGGCATCTGCTTTTTCATTGTGTGTTGTGAGGGTAATAAAGTGATCGTCTTCATGTCT
>CAZCKF010000129.1:0-7788 GCA_964499155.1 uncultured Chitinophagaceae bacterium | reverse complement strand
CCACCTTCCTTCATGCGGATCTTTCCTTCATCGATAAGCTGCTGCAATAAAACAGTGTGGTGAATTACTTCAAATTTTCCTCCCAGCTCCGGGTATTCATTTTTGAAAATATTAAAGCAGTGAGGGCAGGCTGTAACAATTTTTTTTACCTGGTAATTATTTAATGTTTGAATGTTCTGGTAAGCCATCATCTGGAACATGAATTCATTTCCAGCCCTGCGAACAGGATCCCCGGTACACATTTCTTCACTTCCAAGAATGGCAAATTTGACACCGACCTTATGAAGTATTGTAGCAAATGCTTTTGTGATTCGTTGTGCACGCTGATCGAAACTTCCTGAACAACCAACCCAGAATAAAACGTCAGGAGTATCACCGCTTGCTGCCATCTCGGCCATGGTGGGAATGTGCATGTCTCAAATATACATTGACAATGTCCAATATGCAATGTCCAATGTTCAATGTCCAATGTCCAATTTGCTACGTAGCTGAAATTGTGGGAATAAGTATGAATCATGCAGAACGTACATCGTACATCGTATATCGTACATCGTACATCTGGCTCTGTACATATATTTGTTGTTCGCGTATGAAGAAAGGATTTTTTCAACGGCTAACCAATTGGGAATTGTGGCCATTCTATTTACTGTATGCACCGATTGGACCGGTGTGGTTATGGTATTGTCTTCGTGCACGATCATTCTGGTTCTTTAGTTCCTCCAATCCAACGATCACGTTTGGTGGATTCGAAGGTGAAAGCAAAAAGGAAATGTATGAACAGTTGCCTCCTGAATCTTATCCCAAAACAATTTATATCCGGCATGGAATTCAATTCCAGGAAGTCCAGGATCTTGTTCAATCAAATGGTTTTAATTATCCTTTCATTGTAAAACCCGACGTTGGAATGAAGGGAATTTTGTTCAGGAAAATCGACAATGAAGAACAGTTGCGCAAATATCACGAGCGAATGCCTGTGGAATACATTGTACAGGACCTGATTGATCTTCCTGTTGAACTGAGTGTGTTTTATTACAGGCATCCTGCAAAACAAAAAGGTGTAATCACAGGTTTTATTCAAAAAGAATTGCTTGAAGTAACAGGAGATGGAAAGAGCACATTGATTGAACTGATCATGCGACATCCACGTGCAAAATTCAGGCGTGAAGAAATGCAACACCGCCACGAACACCGTCTGCACAGAGTGATACCAAATGGTAATAAATTTTATTTATCATACGCCGGAAATCATAACCGTGGTGCAAAATTTATCAATCTTGAAAATCAGATCGATGAACCACTACACCGTGTATTTGATGATCTGAGTCATTACACGGGTAAATTTTATTATGGTAGATATGATATTAAATGCAATAGTATTACCGAACTGAAGCAGGGTAAGTTTTCCATTATTGAATTTAATGGATGCGGTGCCGAACCCAATCATATTTACGATGCAGGGATGTCACTCGGCCAGGCTTACCGAGAAATACTGCGACACTGGAGAGCACTTTTTATGATCAGCCGGTATAACCACGACAATGGAACTCCCTATTGGCCATTCAGGAAGGGATGGGAATTTCTTAAAGAGTCAAAACGTCATTTCAAGCTGCTTGAAAGATTTGATTAAAAGCAACCATTTTTAATGTTTAATCGTTTGTTAAAGGTGCCCCTGTTCTCGTTCATTTTGTGATTTCAAATGCAGGGCCAACACATTTCCCACAATAAATTGCAAGGATGAAAACTGTTTTTACTTTATTAACTCTATTATTATTCAATCTCACATTTGCACAGTCATATACACCGGTCGATAAAGGCTCTAAAGTGAAATTTGTCATCGACAATTTTGGTATTGCAACAGGCGGCACATTTGAAGGATTGGCTGGAAGCATACAATTTGATCCCAACAATCTTGCAACCGCTTCATTTAATGTGACTGTTGATGTAAAAACTGTTGATACGGATATCGATTCCCGTGACAATCATTTAAAGAAAGAAGAATATTTCCACGTTGAGAAATACCCGCACATTATTTTCAAATCCACACGTGTTACAAAAAGTAACGCTGCAGGTTACCTGTATATGTTCGGAACTATTACGATCAAAGGCGTAACCAAAGAGATCCGTTTTCCATTCAAGGCAAATGAAAAAGACGGTGGCATGTTGTTCGAAGGCAAATTCAAACTTAACCGCCGCGATTTTGGTGTTGGTGGTAAGAGCATGTCGATGGATGATAATTTGGATGTGAACCTGTCCATCTTTGCCAGAAAAGCTTGAACACGGATTTTGTCGATTAAACTAGCTTGCACGGATAAAAGAAACTCCATATTTCATAATGGATTATTGTGACTCTCAATAGCCAACAGCCAAAAGCCAACAGCTATCCAGGCATACAGCAACAATTCGCAGTAAGGTTTCACCGCTCATTCAACATCGACGCTTTGTACATTTGTATGGATGTTCAATTTTGGAAAGATCTTCTTCACCGGGATGTTGATCAGCTTTCTAGGCTCACTTCCACTTGGTACCCTGAATATCGCAGCCATGCAGATTTCAGTTACCGATGGGATCACTCCTGCGATTCTTTTTTCCTGCGGATCGTTGCTTGCCGAAATTATTTATGTAAGACTTTCTTTAGTGGCGATGGATTGGGTGCGCCGGCAGGAAAGATTATTTAAGATTTTGGAGTGGGTCACTTTCTTCATCATTGTTGCTTTAGCCATTTCAAGTTTCATTGCAGCATCCAGTCCGCAGGTGGAAGAAAATTTTATCCTTAGCAGTACACTGCACCGTTTCTGGCTTGGACTTACCATGAGCGCACTGAATCCTGTACAAATTCCATTTTGGTTCGGATGGAGTACGGTTTTGCTAACAAAAAAGGTTTTGTTGCCGAGAAATGATTATTATAATTCTTACATATTGGGAATTGGTATTGGAACCCTGTTGGGAAACATGATTTTCATTTTTGGTGGGCAATTGATCACGAATTCACTTAATAACAACCAGCACCTCCTCAATTGGATCATTGGTGGCATTTTCGCAATTACAGCCCTGATACAATTGTATAAACTGCTAACGAAAAAAGATGTAAAACACAGGATCGAACATCCTGAAGACGAAGTGCCAGATAAGCTGGAGGATAAGATTGATGAAATGCAGCGGAAGGAAGCGGAAAAACTGCACTAAGGCTTCAGGCGTCAGGCTTCAAGGTCGGGTAAACACAAATTGTTGAAAGAATTTAGCGGTACGCTGGAAAACGAAAAACAAGAAACACCACCATATCCCTCCAATGTCCAATATCCAATGTCCAATGTCCAATGCTTCGTAAGTAACCACTCAACTATTAGGTCATGAACCTTCCACCATATCCATTTCAAATTCATAATTGGGAAAATGTTCCTGTCGAAGAGCATGCAGGTATTACCGGGAAAGCACTTTGGAAAATTTTGCGTATTGGAGATGTTAGGGTTCGAATGGTAGAATATTTACCAGGATATAAAGCAGATCACTGGTGCTCGAAAGGACACATTATTCATTGTATAAAAGGTGAAATGAATACTGAGCTGAGGGATGGACGTATCCAAACACTTCATGCAGGCGAAACATATATAGTCGGAGATGATTGCGAAGCACATCAATCAAGAACAGAGAATGGTTGTGTTTTGTTTATTGTGGACTGATGAAAAGAAAATATTTTTTCAAGGTTTCTTGTTTCTGGTTTCTCGTTATTCCGTTAGGGTTGAGATTTATTCCATTGAATAAGGTGCCGAAGCACTTTAGACTTCAGTCTTGTGTCTTATTGGACATTGGACATTGAATATTGGACATTACCACTTCACTCCAGTTCTTGCGCCCACTTCGCTCTCTCATCCGGCGATAATTTCCAAGGTGCAAAATTGTTTTCAACATTGCTGAACATGGAGTTCCATTCCTGCGGCGCATTGCTTTCTTCCATTACCAGATAACGACGCATGCGAAGAATAATATCGAGAGGATGGATACCAACAGGACATTCCTGTACACATGCCTGGCAGGATGTACATGCCCATAGTTCTTCCGTTGTGATATAATCATGCAATAAGGATTTGCCATCGTCAGGAACGGTACCATTCGTTTTCTTTCCAAGTTCTTCCATGCGATCACGTGTATCCATCATGATCTTCCGGGGAGAAAGAAGTTTGCCGGTTTGTGTGGCAGGACAAGCGGCGCTGCATCTTCCGCATTCTGTACATGAATAGGCATCGAGCAGGTTTTTCCAACTCAGATCAGTGACATCCTTTGCTCCAAATTTTTTTGGCGGTGAGGCGTCTGTTGTTGCAGGAACAGTTTCAGGTTGCATCGCATATAAAACCTCCTGTTGTATCTCCTGCATGTTTCGCATTTTTCCATATGACTCCAGACGTGTATAATATGCATTGGGGAATGCAAGGATGATGTGCAGGTGTTTTGAATAGGGCAGGTAATTCAGGAAAATAAATATTCCCGTAATGTGCAGCCACCATGCAATACGTTCAATTATGATGAGTGTGTTTTCTGAAAAACCACTAAACAAACCTGTCAGTTGTGAAGAAATTACAAACCCACCTGTATTAAAATAATGTTCTGAACCTAGTAATTGCAAAGCACGATCAGATGCATTCATGGTTAGAAATAAAGACATCAATACAATCTCGAATATCAGGATCACATTGGCGTCTGTTCTGGGCCAGCCATCGAGATCTCGGTGAATAAAACGCCAAAGACGGACAATATTTCTTCGCGCAAGAAAGATCACACACACTAGAATGACACCTGCTGCAAGTATTTCGAATGCATTAATAAGGAAAGTATAAAATCCTCCAAGCCATGGAGCAAAAAGCCGGTGTGTTCCAAGTATCCCATCCAAAACAATTTCCAGCACTTCCAGATTGATGATAATAAAACCTGCATAGATCACAAAGTGCATGATGGCAACAAGCGGGTTGCGAAACATTTTTTTCTGACCAAATGCAAGAAGCAATACGTTTTTCCAACGCCTTGCTGGCTGATCGCTCAGGTCTTCATCATGACCAAGATTGATATTTCGAATGATCTGTTTTGCTTTTCTTGAAAAAAACAAGACTGCAGCTCCAGTGAGAAGAATGAACAATATTTGCTGTATTAATTGCATGTGGCAGTATTACATTCGCTAAATTACGGGTTGTAAACCCAAACACATAACCGCCTTTCAATGGTTGATAAATCAGGCAGAAATTATATTCTCGATGAACATGTAGCTGAAAAGAAAATGCGGCGCATGGCACTTGAAATCCTGGAGAATAATGCCGATGAAAAAGAGATCATTCTTGCAGGGATACAGGAAAATGGGTCAGCAGTGGCTAAGACCATTGACCATCTTCTAAAAGAATTTGCTGGTGTCAAAACAACCTGTATTGATATTTCGCTTGATAAAAAAAAACCCGGAGAGATTAAATTAAGTAATGAGCTTGACTTTACATCCAGGGTCATAATTCTTATTGACGATGTAGCCAATTCAGGCAAAACACTTTTGTATGCTTTAAAGCCGATTCTCAATTTTCATCCAAAAAAAATTCAGACACTTGTGCTGGTGGAACGCACACACAAAAAATTTCCGATCAAACCCGACTATGTCGGCATTTCTATAGCTACAACACTGCAGGAACATATTTATGTGGAAGTGGAGAAAGGGCGGGTGACGGGAGCATATATGGAGTAAAAATTTCAATGTCCAATAAACAATGTCCAATACCTCCACGAATGCTGCTATTCCTGGAAAATTTTCATTTACCTGCGAAGTTTAAGAAATAAGAAATCGATTAGTCATCGTCAAAAGTAGATCGCTTCAAACTTTACCTTACCATCTGAATTGAGCATCAATGCCGGTGCAGGAACTTTAATTACACTAAAAACCTGGAAAATTGTACGCAAAGCTTTGCTTGAAGTTTTTATTTTAGTCAGATCGATATCGGGTGATAAATAAAATTGCCGCACTCTTTTTATATGTGTAAAATCTTTTTCATTTCCGAGTACGTCGGTCCATTTATTTTCAAATCCCCCGAACATTCCATCTGCACTGTAACCCACAGCAATATTTAACCAGCGTGGCAGTTTTTCATTTTTTGTAAAAGAATGTAGGTTGGCACTGAACCAGTAGGTCTGACCATTGTAATCCTTCAACAGCCTCTCCGCATATGAATTTCCATAGAGGTTATTCGCACGCTCTTTTAATTCACCTTCATATTTTACAGGATGTGATGAAAATTTGAATTGTATGCGCTGTTCCTTCCATGCCAGTTGCTGGCCAAGGTAAATACCGGCACCTGAAACATTCGCAATCATGTCAGCCCAACTCCATCCCCATTTTGCTGAATGTGCATCCAAAACTTCAATTACTGTCATATAACCCAACGCACCCATGCTGCCAAATATATCTGATCTCTTTTGTGAGAACCCCGTCCACTTCCACATTGCTGATGATCCCCGTGCAATGTTATAAGCACCCCATCCATGACCGATCTTATCCATCTGTAACCATTCACGGCTGTCATCAAAAGTGTGAAAGGAAGTCTTGGGATAATCCTGGTACCACGTTTCATTTAATGCGATTAAAGTACCACCATATACTCCTGCATGAATGCCGGAAATGATCCACACTCTTTTATTGTCAGGCTTTCTGGTTGACGTGGAATCCTGGGATAACGCGGGTTGCAGGATGAGAACGGATAATATGATAAGGAGTATGCGCAATGATTTTCATTGGTCGTGCAGCGGTCACACAAAAGTACATCGCCAAACATTTACATTTGACATTCAAATTTGACGGTATGGATGCGCACATAAATGAGAAAGTAAATACCTGGCTGACTGGAAATTTTGATGAAGAAACCAAATCTCAGGTTCGAAAGCTGCAGCAGGAATCAAATGGTGAACTTTCCGATGCGTTTTACAGAAATCTTGAATTTGGTACTGGAGGACTTCGTGGTCTCATGGGTGTTGGTACCAACAGGATGAACAAATACACCGTTGGCATGGCTACACAGGGCTATGCGAATTATTTGAAAAAAAGTTTTCCTGGAGAAAAAATTAAAGTGGCTGTTGCGCATGACAGCAGGAACAACAGCAGGTTTTTTGCTGAAACGGTAGCCAATGTTTTTGGTGCAAATGATATTCATGTTTTCCTTTTCGAAGATCTTCGTCCAACTCCTGAATTATCATTTGCTATTCGACATCTTGGTTGCAAAGGTGGTGTGGTGTGTACAGCTTCACACAATCCTAAAGAATACAACGGTTATAAAGCATATTGGGATGATGGCGGACAACTTGTGCCACCACATGATAAAAATGTAATTACTGAAGTTGAAAAGATCGGTTCGGTGGATGAAGTAAAATGGACGGGTGGCGAAAAAAACATACAGATCATTTCAAAAGAAATTGATGATGCTTATATCAGCATGGTGAAAAGTTTGAGTGTTTATCCCGACGTAATAAAAAAACAACAGGACCTTAAAATTGTCTATACACCAATTCACGGTACGGGCATCGTGATGGTACCTCGCGTTTTAGAAGAATTTGGATTCAAAAATGTTCACATTGTTGAAGAACAAAGTACACCGGATGGCAATTTCCCAACCGTCGTATATCCAAATCCGGAAGAAAGCGAAGCAATGAATATTGGTTTGCAAAAAGCAAAACAACTTGATGCAGATATTCTTGCGGGTACCGATCCTGACAGTGACCGCGTGGGAATTGCGGTTAAAGATGACAGGGGAGAATGGATGCTGGTAAATGGCA
>CAZCKF010000128.1:370-7866 GCA_964499155.1 uncultured Chitinophagaceae bacterium | reverse complement strand
TACTATGAAGATGATGATGACAATTTTACTCCTTACCATCAAAATAATAATATTATTTTCAGTAGAAAAAGTTATCGCACAATACACGGCTTTTATAAATTAAAACACCAGGAGGAGTCTAAGATTCGTACCCGGGATATCAGTTTTTCAAATCATTTCTCTTATCGTTCAGGTAAAATTGCATATACCGCTTACAAGCCTGACATTCGTTGGGGTTGGCGTGACTATAGTGATATTCGAATTGTTGATGCGAATACAGGTCAGCAGCGTAAGCTTACCCGCAATACCAAATATTTCTCTCCCGATATTTCGCCTTCAGGCCAATTTGTCGCAGCGGTGAATCAATCAGCCGAAGGAAAAAGCGAATTGCACATTCTTGATATCAATGATGGTAAAATAATCTCTTCCATTAAATCCGCTGACATTGCAGTTTATACAGGACCAAAATTTATAACCGACACATCTGTCGTGGTTGCAGTCCGGCTCATCCAGGGGAGGATGGCGCTTGCCCTGGTGAATACGGTTTTTGGAAGTACTGAAAGACTTACGCCGCTTTCATTTAATGTAGTTGGAAATCCTTTTTATGAAAACGATCATGTCTATTTCACTGGTTCTTATGAAGGGAATGATGATCTCTATGCATTGCGACTTTCAGATAAAAAAATATTCAAATTGATAACAGGCGATCTGCTGGGAAAATATTTTGTCTCTGCTTCTGGAAATAGCCTGGTTTATTCAACATTTACTGAACACGGGTATGAGTTAAGAATGGTTGATGTGAAAAAATTGGAATGGCAGGAAATGAACCTTCTTGCTTTGCAGGAAACTCGGTCATCGCTTCCCATAGCTGGCGAACAATTCAGCCGTGATGTGTTGCAAACAACTGAACAAGGGAATTTTACTGTCAGTGATTACAGGAAATCGACAGGGCTGATCAATTTTCACAGTTGGCGTCCATATTATACTGATCCTGAGTTTTCATTTTCCATTTACAGTGATAATGTGCTGAACACTTTTTCAAATGAAGTGTATTATCGTTATAACACAAATGAGGATGAGCACAGTGTTGGATTAAGCAGCGTGTATGGAGGTTTGTTTCCATTGATGAGTGTTGGAGCAGATTATACTTTTAACAGGATAATTGATACGCCATTCAGGCAATTGAGCCAGCTAGACCTGATTGGAGGTCTTAGTATCCCACTCAATTTTTCAGGGGGGAAATATTATCGTTTTCTGAATTTTGGTTCGAGTTTCGTTTACCGAAACCAGATCAATCGTTCATTTTCTCACACGCTTCCGGATATTGATTACAATTACCTCGCACATTTTTTTTCTTATGGACAACAATCACAAAAAGCCAGGCAGCATATTTTTCCGCGATATGCTTTCAATTTTAATTTGAATCACCGGCATGCAATCACGCAATATGAAAGTTTTCAATTTCTGGGAAATAACAATATCTATCTCCCCGGTCTCCACGTAAACCACAACATTCAATTAAGTGGAAGTTTCCAGGTCACCGATACAATTAACCCCGGATTGTTCAGCAACAGGTTCTCCCATGCACGTGGTTATGAGGATTTTTATTTTACAAAAATGTGGAAAGGAAGTGCGAACTATCATTTCCCGTTATTCTATCCCGACTGGGGATTTGCAAACCTTGTTTATTTTTTGCGCATCCGCGCAAATGTTTTCTACGATCACAGCAGGGTATTTAACCGTGCACGCACGTTGTCACGCGAATTCCGAAGCATTGGTAGCGAAATCGTATTTGACACAAAGTGGTGGAACCAACTACCGGCAAGCTTTGGAGTAAGATGGAGTCATTTGCTGGATGATGATGTGGTGGGAAACAGGAGGGGGAGTAATGTGTTTGAGGTGTTTGTGCCGTTCGCCATTATACCAGACTAGTCTGTTTCACGCAAAGACGCAAAGAGAGCAATGACCCAAATTAGATGTGTGAGGCTGGAAGTCTTTAGACGATCATTTAATCAATTATTGTGAATCCTGTTTTGAAAATTTTTTTCACGCAACGGCGCGGCGTTGAAAATTCATTTAAGCTGACCTTCAAAACGCGACGACGCGAAGGCCTAAAAATATTTTGTAAAAAACTGAAAAAAGTTTTGCGTGAAAATCGAACTTAACACCATTTCAAATTATCTATCGAATTGAATATTCTACGCCGAGATTGCAGAGCAATCGAGCTTTGCGCTCTTGATTTGAGCTTCGCATAAAACGGGTTACAAACCGAAAGTGAAATTCCGAATGTAAAGGACCAGAAAAAGCTTTGCGTGAAACCAAGTTTCGGAAATGTTCCAATTATTTCGCAAACAACATCTCCTCAATGATCCGGATCTTCTCCTCCGCATCCGCTTTCTTCTTCTTTTCAATATCAACAACTTCAGGCTTTGCATTCTGAACAAAACGTTCATTGCTCAGCTTCTTATCAACCGAAACAAGAAAACCTTTCAGGTACTCAAGATCCTTCATCAATTGTTGCTTTTGAGCATTAGTATCGATGGCTGCATCGGAGGCGAGGTAAAATTTATCTTTTTCAACGACAACAGTTATGGTTTTTGGAATTGCATCATGCGTGTAAGATATCGCTGAAGCATTGAGCTGCTTCATGAGAATTTCCTGGATCTGACGGAATTGATTTTGTTCTGTTGTATGAATGTGTATTGTGATGGGATCTTTTGGCTTCAGGTTATTTTTATTTCTTGCATCACGAAGAGCAGTGATAACTTTTTTTAATAATTCACCATTCGCAAGTATTGTATCTTCTGCTTCAGATACCGGCAGTAATTGTTTTATTGCCAGATCATCCCCAACCTCCCTTTCTCGAAGGTGATGGTAAATTTCTTCAGTAATAAATGGCATGTACGGATGCAGCAATTGCATCAGGTCTTCGAAAAACTTAACGGATTTGTTGTAAACGATTTCGGAAACGGGTTCACCATAACCTGGTTTGATCCATTCAAGGTACCAACTGCAGAAATCATCCCATATAAGTGAATACAAATTTTTTAAACCTTCACTGAGCTTGAATGTTTCGTAATGTGCATTTAATTGAATTCTTGCGTTTGCAAGCCTGCTTTCAAACCAGGTCATTGCAAATTCACTTGCACTGTCGGAGGCTACATTTTCAATTCGTGGTTTCCAGGTATGAAGAAGTTTTAAGGCATTCCATATCTTGTTATTAAAATTGCGACCCTGGTCACAGCTTGAGTCGTCAAACAACAAATCATTTCCGGCAGGTGAAGAGATCATGATTCCAAATCGAACTGCATCTGCTCCAAATCTTTCGATCAGATCCAACAGGTCTGGAGAATTGCCAAGACTCTTGCTCATTTTTCTTCCCTGCTTATCGCGCACCATGCCAGTGAAATAAACATGAGAGAACGGTTTTTCTTTTTTGTATTCCATTCCCGACATGATCATCCGCGCTACCCAGAAGAAAATGATATCCTGGCCGGTGACAAGAACAGAAGTGGGGTAGTAATATTCTATTTCATCATTTCCCGGATTGGTAATTCCTTTAAAAACCTGTATAGGCCACAACCACGATGAGAACCAGGTATCCAATACGTCATCATCCTGGTGCAACGGAATGTTTCCAACTTTTTTTCGAATATCATTTTCGTTTTCCGCGACATATACATTTCCTTCGTCATCATACCAGGCCGGAATTCTTTGTCCCCACCAGAGCTGACGACTGATACACCAGTCTTTTACATTCTCCAGCCAATATTTGTAAGTAGCTAAAAATCTTTCTTCAGGATGAATTTTTACTTCGCCGGATGTAACGGCTTCCAGTGCTTCATCTGCAAGTTCACGCATTTTTACAAACCATTGCGTTGATATGCGTGGTTCAACCACAGCATTACTGCGTTGTGAAAAACCCAAACGTGTTGCGTATGATTCTTCTTTTAGCAGTAAACCATCCTGGCGTAATTGTTCTATTGCTTTTTTGCGCGCATCAAAACGGTCAAGTCCTACAAAAATTTTTGCAGCCGGACTCATTTTACCATCTTCCGTTAATGTATCTACAATTTCAAGATTGTGTTTTAATCCGAGGTTGTAATCATTGATATCATGCGCGGGAGTAACTTTCAATGCACCGGTACCAAAATTTACATCCACATAATCATCGAAAATGATGGGAACCTTACGATTAACAAGTGGTACAACTGCATATTTTCCTTTCAAACCTCGATATCGTTCATCAGTTGGATTAACACAAACTGCAGTATCCCCCATGATTGTTTCAGGACGTTGCGTAGCAATGCAAAGAAATCCATCGAGTCCGGCTATGTTCGAAGGAACAAAGACTTCTTTTCCATTTTCGTCAACCACTTTGTATTTCACATAATATAAAGTGCCTTCTGTTTCGCGGTATTCAACCTCTTCATCGCTTAACGCCGTTTTTGCTGCAGGATCCCAATTGATCATTCTTGCACCTCGATAAATTTTACCTTTGTTGTACAAATCAACAAAAACGCGAATGACCGCATCATAATAATGAGAGTCCATAGTAAACGTAACCCTGTCCCAATCAACACTGCAACCGAGTTTGCGGATCTGGTGATAAATAATGTCACCATATTTATCCTTCCATTCGAATGCATATTTGAGAAATTCATCGCGGCTCAGATCTGCTTTCTTAATTCCTTTTTCGCGATCGAGCATCTGCACCACTTTTGCTTCAGTTGCAATCGATGCATGATCACTTCCAGGAACCCAGCATGCATTGAAACCACTCATTCGAGCCTTGCGGACAAGAATGTCCTGCACTGTTTCATTCAGTGTATGACCCATGTGTAAAACACCGGTAACATTGGGTGGTGGAATTACAACTGTAAAAGGAGGACGACTGTCGGGAGTGCTGTTAAAATATTTTTTAGACAGCCAATGACTATACCATTTTTCTTCAACGAGTGCCGGCTCAAAGTTTTTTGTAAGTTCCATGATAAGAGCGGCAAAAATAAGGCAGCTAAGGGAAGTTCCAAGGTCCAGGTTACACAAGGTGCTGTAACTCCGTAACAAATTATACTATCCAGAGAATTACTTACGAAGCCAATCTTGAAATCTTGAAATATTGAAATCTTGAAAATTTTGATATTATCCCAAATCCAACTGACTGTTATTAATAAAATTCACCAGTGCAGCCGCATTTTTGAGATTGAGTTTCTTTAAAATATTATATCGGTGTACTTCAACAGTCTTGACTGAAATATTTAAAGCATCAGCAATTTCTTTCGATGAATGTCCTTTTTTAATGAAAGCAATGATTTCAATTTCTCTTTGGGAAAGAGAGTTGACTCCCTGCTGAGGTTCATCACCTCCGCCGATAACCTGTTCAGAAAGAATATTTTTTATTTCGTCGCAGATGTATTTTCTGCCAGCATGTATTTCAGTGAGTGCTTTGAACATTTCTTCGCGTGAAGAATTTTTCGTTACATAACCCATTGCACCTTTTTGCATCATCTTCCTTGCATATGTTGGCTGTGTGTGTAACGAAACACCGAGGATTTTTGATCCGGGAGAATACTTCCTGATGAGTTGAGTGGCTTCAATACCATTCATGCCCGGAAGATTTATATCCATGATCACGATGTGAGGCCGTAATTTTTTTGCAAGTTCAACTGCATCTTCACCGCTTCCACTCTCCGCTACAACCTGAAATCTGGGGTCGGTGTTAAGAATAAAGCTCCATGTTTCTCTAACCAAAGTGTGATCATCTGCGATCAGGATGCTGATTTTGTCCATAATTATTATTTGGGCTGGTGAATGGAATGCTTACTATCAGATTACAGCCCTTACCTGGCTCGGTATTGATCATCAAATTACCGTTGAACAAAGATACCCGATTATGAATATTCGACAATCCAATTCCTTTGCGTGATTGATTTAAATCAAATCCTTTGCCATTATCTGAAACAGTCAAAACAATTTCATTTTCCAACTGTTTCAACGTGATGCATGCATGTGTAGCCGAAGCATGATTCACGATGTTATTGACTGCTTCCTGCGTAACACGCAACAGCATTAAGCGTTGATTGTCGCTGATTATTTTTTCATCGAAAGAATCATACGTAAAATCCACACGTATTTTTTGCGTGACATTTAAATTTTCAGCAAGGTCATGCAGTGAATCAATCAATCCAAGATCACCGAGACTTGGCAACATCAACGTTTTGGATATTTTTCGAATTTCATTGATGATATACAATACGTTGTCTGCGCTTTTACTGATGAGCTCGTCCTTTAATTCAGCATTGGTTTTTGCAAGCTCCAAATACAATTTAGTCGTGGTGAGCAACTGGTTCACATTGTCATGAAGTTCTTTTCCCATTTCTGCACGCTCACTCTCCTGTGTATCGATGATGGCCTGTGTAATAACTTTCTGCCGGTTGACTTCCTGTTTTAATAATTGCTCCTCAAGTTTTTTTCTGTCAGTTATATCCTGTGCTGCGCCAATCATTCTTTTTGCCTTTCCGTCTTCGCGCATGATCATGCCACGGTCATAGATATGCGAATACGTACCATCTTCACGCCTGAACCTGTATTGAACATCGAAATTGGATTCGTTTTCAGCAACAAGAATATTGTATATAACCTGTTGTACATGCAACACATCTTCAGGATGAATATGTGTAAGCCATTGATTTATGTGTCGAATGGATTCATTATTTGAAACACCGTACACTTTTTTGAGTCCTTCCGGATCGCGGTATAATTCACCAGTTTCAAGATTCCAATCCCACACCAGGTCATGGGTTGCCTTCGCAACTATATCATATCGTTCATTTGAAATCCTGAGTTGCTCAACAGCCTGATGATTTTCCATCAGCATTCTCAATAAATTATGTACACGGAGAACAGTATGCCATTCGGATTCTGTTGGAATTTTTTCTTCATAATAATACATGGCGAAGCTGCCCATCACTTTGCCATTACCATGAACAAGTGGAACAGACCAACATGAGCGAAGTCCGAAATCAGCAGATACAAATCGATATTTTTCCCAAAGAGGATCTGTATTTATATCTGAAACAACAACGGGTGAACGCATGTGCATGGATCGACCACACGAACCGTCATTTTCACCGAGTTGCAATCCGGCCAACATGTTAGTATATGCTTCAGGCAGGGATGGGGCAGAAAACGGTGTGATCCTGAATTCATCATCGGCTAATATTACGGAGCAATGCATACCTGGGTGCAGGCGTTCGATTCCCTGCAACAATTCATCCACAACCTGGTTAAAAGAAATATCCTGGGAAATGCTCGATTGATAAACGCGTAATTCAAGGTTTCGCAATTCCTCCTGGTATCGCTCTTCAGAAATATCACGAAGTGATCCAATTATACGATAAGGAGTTCCATTCCTATCGCGCAAAATGGTGGTATTCGTTTTTACGTAAGCATATTCTCCGTTTGATTTCAATAACCGGAATTCATGCCCCCATTTAAATACATTTTTGTCTGAGAAT
>CAZCKF010000128.1:0-360 GCA_964499155.1 uncultured Chitinophagaceae bacterium | reverse complement strand
ATCGTTGGGATGAATGTATTTTATAATCTCACTAATGTGAATGCGAACACCCGCCGGAACAGGATGCCCAAATAACTTTGCAAATTTTTCATCCCATAAAATGGTATTGGCTATTACATCTTCATCAGCAATGGCTGCCGAAGTAGCTTCCGAAGCAAATTTGAATCTTTCATTGCTGATGGTCAATTCGCGTTCCTTCGTTTTTAATTCAGTTATATCCTGCATGGCACCTACAATCCTGAATGCAGTTCCATTTTCATCTCGCAGAATGATACCACGATCAATCACATCTGCCACTGATCCATCTGCACGAATGAATCGATATTCATCCTGCCAGAATGTGGAATGGCCATCCGCGAT
>CAZCKF010000127.1:2990-7877 GCA_964499155.1 uncultured Chitinophagaceae bacterium | reverse complement strand
GTATTATAGCAATGCTCGAATATTGTTTAGAATGTAAATTGTTGATAATGCTTTAATTATACATCTTTTTTGATGTCATTTTGCTATTATTTGCTCAAGATTTTCTTTAGCTATATGACTATGTTAATATGTTTTTTAAAAACAACGCGATCATAGAGAGCCAATCTCAATAACAACGATGTATAATTTTGTATACACTTTTCACCGATCTTTCTAATACAATTTCAAACAGGATATGAAATCACTCATTCTCGTCCGCCACGCAAAAAGTTCCTGGGATGATGCTTCTGTCCCCGATTTCGAAAGGCCATTAAATGAGCGCGGAAAAAAAGATGCACCTGAAATGGCTAAACGATTGCGCCATCAAAAAGTAAAAATTGATGCGATCATCAGTAGTCCGGCTAAAAGAGCTAAACGTACTGCAAAGGAATTTGCAAAAGAATACAACATCGATAAAGAAGAGATCATTTACGAGGAAAAATTATACATGGCAAGTGAATCTGCTTTCCTGGATGTAATTAAAAATGCAAAAAACAAATTCGATCACATTGCCATCTTCTCCCACAATCCCGGCATTACTGAATTTGCTAATTCTTTAACCGACAGTCGTATTGACAACATGCCCACCTGTTCCGTTTTCGCTGTGAATGTTGATACCAATGAATGGGAGAGGTTTGAGGAAGTGGAGAAGAGGTTTTGGTTTTTCGATTTCCCTAAAAATGGCAAGGATTAAAACTTATAAAAATCTTCTCGCAAAGACGCAAAGTGAGCAATGACGCGTAGAGGGTTGAAGTTTTGAAAATTCTTACTGATTTGTAAAAAGGTTTCAATTTAAAGCCACTCGTTGCGTTCGTGAACCTCGACAAGCTCGGTTTGACATTCTCGACAAGTTCGGTTTGACATTCCACGACAAACTCGGTATGACATCCTTGACAAGCTCAGTTTGACATTTGTCGAATTAGAAAACTTTCACCAAATAACATAGGGTGTACTATCAAATTTCAAATTTTCAAATTATATCTCGAATATCTTTACCCCACCTTGACCGACACTACGCGCGCCCATATTGCAGTCCTCAGCACCAATCTTTTTTTCGCAGCCAATTACAGCCTGATCAAATACGTATCTCCTAATTATATTGGTCCGTATGGATTAAATGTGATCCGTGTTGCAATAAGTATCCTGTTGTTTTGGTTTCTTTGGATGTTTGGGAAAAGTGAGGTCGGAATAAAAAGAAAACATATCTGGCGATTTGTATTGTGTGGGCTCACCGGCATTGCCATAAACCAGATGATGTTCATGAAAGGATTGACTCTAACGTCCACCATTCATGCCTCGCTGCTGATGTTGTGCACACCCTTGCTGATTACAATTTTTGCATTCTGGGTTCTGAAAGAAAAAATCACGATTTTAAAATCTGCAGGCCTGGCACTTGGAATTGGCGGTGCTTTGATGCTGATACTCGGAAAGGAACAATCGACAACTGCTACCAATTATGTACTCGGTGATACACTGATCATTATTAATGCATTTTCCTATGCAGCCTATTTCATTTTAGTAAAACCATTGATGAAGGAGTATAACCCGGTGCACGTTGTGCGATGGGTGTTTATGATCGGTTTTTTATTCCTGCTGCCATTTGGCTGGAATGAGATGATGAATGCGAAATGGGATGGTTTTGAAACCAGTCATTACATTGCCCTTTTCTTTATTGTATTTACGGGAACCTTCCTTGCCTACTACTTTAACATATTCGGCATCAGCAAACTCGGTGCGGCAATTACAGGCTCCTACATTTATACACAGCCGGTATTCGCTGTGCTGATTGCCATTGTATTTTTGGATGAGCAACTCACCTTTCAAAAAATTATTGCTGCCATTTTAATTTTTGCCGGTGTGTTTCTTGTGAATAGAAAAAGTAATGGAACAGAAAATTAAATACATTCTTGCTGATTCCCCTGTGCACTATGAACATGCAAGAAGATTGTTCAGGGAATATGCAGACCATATTGAAGTAGATCTGTGTTTCCAGGGTTTTGAAAAAGAATTGACAGAACTGGAAAAACAATACGGTCCACCTGAGGGAGGAATTCTTCTCGTTAGATCAGGAGAAGAATTTGTTGGTTGCGCCGGTATTCGAAAAATCAGTGAAAGAACTGCTGAATTAAAACGAATGTATTTGCAACCATCATTACAAGGAAAAGGCCTGGGAAGAGAATTGTTGTCACGTTCAATGCAACTTGCTAAACAACTCGGATATACTTCTGTCAGGCTGGACACACTGCAGAGAATGAAGGCTGCACTTAAATTATATCGTGAAACAGGTTTTGAGGAAATAGAACCTTATTATCATAATCCGAATGGGGAGGTGGTGTATATGGAGAAGGCTTTATAATTTCAAGATTTCATCCCGGTTAAGCCGGGACAAGATTTCAAGATTCTTTAGGTCGAACATTCCCTTACCATTTGTAATGGTTTTATTCGTAGTAATAATTACAGCAATTCGAATTTTGAATTTTACTGAAAAGTGAAACTGTCAAACTGAGCCGAATTAAAAGCCTCTTCAATCTTCAGCACCTCAGCCGAAGTTTGACTGGATCACCTCCTCCAACATCTTATCACTATCCATATAATTAAATGCCGGTGTAAAATTATTCGCAGCATTTATTTCTCTCATCAAATCAAAATCCTTTTCACTTACAAATATTGCCTGTCCTTTTTTTGATATATGTTTTGCTAGGTATTCTTGTTCACCCTGACCAGGTGTTGGAGCAAGGATCATTTTTTTCTGCATGCGTACCAGGTCCATAATTGTTGAATAACCACTTCTTGCTATCACAACTGATGAATTAGATATTGCATCCTGCAAGGCTTCTGCATCTAAATAATTATGGGCAGTCAGACCATCAGCATTTAATTTTTCGGTTGATGCAGGTAATCCTCTTACGAGCGTTATGGAGATTCGAAACTTCTTTTGCTGAGCAATAATTTTTTTCTCAAAAATCGTGCGGTGGGGCTCTGGTCCGGATAAAAGAACTAATGGAACTGTATTATTCGCTGATTTGTTTGTTTTATTGAAGCGCGATAAAGGACCTATATAACGGCATGGGATAGCCGGCATTTTAACGGGATGCGATAATTCGCCAGCAAGGTTATTGATTTTGTCAAGGTAATCAGGCACCCAGCATTCGCTAAATCGATTGATGTATTTGTACAACCTCTCATGCACCAGGCGATCGATAACTTTTCCTGCAAGCGTTTTTACCTGCAACTGGTGAGTTATAAAATAAGTTGGAATGGACCGGTGATACAGGCCATATCGGTTATCTGAAATAACTGCATCGATTTTGTGCTTTTCAACAGTTTCCTGCAACCAGTTTTGTTCCCGGATGATTGCATTGTTTATGGTTGACAACTGGCGGATCATCCCAAGTAGAAAAGGTTTTCCATATGTGATTTGATAACCTTGTAAATGAATGAAAGTCAATTCGGGAAATTCCTTTTGCAATAGAATTTTTATTGCACCATCGCATGCCACCACAACATCAACAGATTGTGCAATCAATTTTTTTATAATGGGAATACATCTTGTTGCATGTCCAAGTCCCCAATCCAGCGGCGCGACAAGTACGCGTTTTCTGCCATCGTATTTTTCCGAAGTTGACGGAGAGAGATTGGGATCCACGTTAAATTTTAAGAGAATGACCTTATTAGGGCATAATTATGTCGGACAGTATACTTTTTCCATTGTAAAATAGTTAATTTAGAAAGTGAGTATGAAGTCAACCAATAAAATCATTATTACCTGTCTACTAGCTGTGCTGCTAACTGCAACCGCTTGCCAGCGAAATGTTTACACCAGCAAGAGTAAGGGAAGTGATTGTGGATGCCCTGCCAAGAAAGGAATGGTCGGTTATTGACGCTAATTAGCGCGATTATGGCTAATAAACGCCAAATCAATGTTGGAAAAAATTAGCGTCCATTGGCGTTGATCTTGGCATCATTTTCAGTAATTGTTAACTGGATGGTTATCTGAAAAACGCTTGAGAAATGAAAAACCCCGGTCGTGATCTGCTAGTGTTGTTCCGGCACGAATTCATGAGCGAACAATCAATCGAACATGAAGTGGATTGCCTGAATGAAATCCTCCTGAAAGCTGAATCTGCAGCAGCATTTTGTGTTGCGCACGAACTTGTTTACCGCAACTCCATCACTGATAAGACGAAAAGATTGCTCGAGGTAATGCGTGTACCTGAGTTGAAGCCGTTCCACTTCCTCATCAATAAGAACTAATACAACTTACTTTAGCAGATTTTCTTTAGTGCTGTTCTTAACTTCCCAAGCATATCATCTATTTCTTCTTTTCTGCAAGTACCAACACTTAAACGATACCAGCAACTCGCGCGGGACGCGCCGAATGCGTAGAATGGAACGACAGCCAGTTTCGCTTCGTTGAGTATATAGGCAGTTACATCACCCTGATTATCGAGCAATACACCATCTGGTGTTCTTTTACCAACGCAATCAATTTTTATAGTAAGGTAAATCGCGGCCTCTGGTTCAATTGCATCCACACACAAACCTTCCTCTTTCAATTCCATAAGTCCTTCATAAATCCTTCTGAGTCTTTCTTCAATCTCTGATTTAAATTGTTTTAGATAGGAATTGATATCATCAGTTTTGGAAAGATATTTTGCAACAGCTTTTTGTTCCGCCATGGGCGCCCAGGCACCCACGTGTGTGAGGATCGCCTTCATCTTATTGATGATCACGGAAGGTCCCATGCTCCAGCCAACACGAACACCGGTGGCTGCAAAAACCTTACTGATCGCATCAATGAAAATGGTGTACTCACGCATTTCAGGCCTCAAAGAAACCGGATCATGA
>CAZCKF010000127.1:0-2980 GCA_964499155.1 uncultured Chitinophagaceae bacterium | reverse complement strand
AGTACATCTGGTCGAACATCAGGTACAATTTCTTTTGGTTAGTACCTCTGCGATTATTTTCCTGGATTATCATATCACAAATCTCTTCAAGTTCTTCTTTCCTGAAGGTTGTACCCGTTGGATTCTGTGGTGAGCACAAAGAGATCAATGTTGCCTGCTGGATGTAAGATTTTATTTCAGCAGCCGTCGGCATGAAATTGTTTTCAGCGGTTGCTTCAATTACAATATGTTCACCTTCTACAAAATGTGTGTAGTGATTGTTATTCCACGACGGTACTGCATATATCACTTTATCACCCTTGTCACAAATTGCACGAAACACAGCATAGATCAAAGGCCGTCCACCTGCAGAAACGAGTACTTCTGAAGGAGCATAATCAAGTCCCTGTTTTTCTTTTACAAAATTGACAATCGATTCACGCAGATCAAGATTTCCTTCTGCGGCAGGATAGTTGGTAAAATGCCTCCTGTATGCTTCGATGATTTCATTTTCCAGCTCTTTTGGAATTGGAAAAATAGCAGGGTCAAAATCACCAACAGTGAAATTATAAATACGATCACCCTGGCGGATCTTTTCCTTGATCTCGCTGCCAAGCTTTACGATTTCCGAACCAATCAATGTCTCAGATAAGTAGGAGAGTTTCATGCGCCGCAGGGATTGCTTTGCGGCAAATGTAGGGGGAATTTCAAAGGCAAGTAACGAAGCGGCATTAGAGAAATCTTAGAAAAGAAACAGCCCGCAAATAACGGGAAAGAGCGGGCAAGAAGTCCCTAATCCTCAGCTTTTTATATTTGTTTAGAGAAAAGGATGTAATGACCGATGGTGTTGTTTTTGTCATTTCACGGTCATTCAACCTTCCAACCACAATGCAGCTTTTCCCTCTAAAACCTTGCCTTTCCCGTATGAATTTCAAAGCCAACCTACTCGCCGCTTTTTTGTTTGCCTGCTTATCTGGTTATGCCCAACCAGGATTAGCCGATGCTGATGCTGCAGGAGATGTTCGCGTGCATATGCACCTGAACCGATCAACATTTTTCGCAGGGGATACCATTTTATTTACTGCATACCTGTATAAGGATCTGCAGCCCGCCTTTCAGGAAAGTGAACTGATCGTTGAATTATTGAATGATAAGAATGAAGTGTTATCTGCAACAAAATTTACTTCCAGGAATGGTGTTGCATCAGGACAAATAACAATTCCAACACCATTGCGGCAGGCTGCTTACCTGCTTCGTGCATTTACTCCATCCATGCTGAAGCAGGGAGAGGATTATGTTTTTGTAAGAGGGATTCCGGTCTTCAGTTCAAGTGAAAATGAAATACCTGTAAACAAAGTATATGATCCATGGGAGATCATTCCTGAGCATGGAAAACTAATCGCAGGTATTAGCAACAAGGTTTATTTCCGGGCTAAAAGTAACATGGTAGAAAGTGCAGGTTTGTACAACAACAAACAATTAATTGGAAGCATTACTACAGATCAAAATGGAATTGGCTCAATTGACTTCATTCCAGTTGCAGGTGAAAAATATGAGGTTCGTTACCAACAGAAGAACCAAACAAAAAAAATGAGTCTTCCGGAAGTGCAAACTTCAGGAGTTGTAATTGCATCAAACAGCAATGGATCAGGCATAAAATATTCGATCACTGGTGTGCAGATTAATAAGCCAGTTCGATTGGCTGGATATTTTAATTCACACGATCTTTTCAATGAGCCCATATCGTTAAATAATAAAAGCGTAGAAGGTAGTTTGTCAACAGAAGAATTGTCATCAGGGATTCTTCATTTTGTTGTGTATGATGAAAATGGTGTGATTGCAAGAAAACAGATGCTGGTAAACAGTAATGATTTCTTTTTTCCTGTTGAACTTATAACCGACACCCTAAATAAAAACATAAATGGAATGAACGGCTGGAAACTTGTTTTTCCTGAAAATGAGAAAGGAACACTATCTGTTTCTGTAACTGATGTTGATTATGATATTATTCCTGCGAGCCAGACTTCCATTGTCAATTCATTAGTACTTGCACCCAATAGCAATCATCTTTTGCCTGAAGCGGATAAAATTTGGGAAGATGAAAATGTATCCAGGACCCTATTACAAACGCATGCTTTTAAAGGGCTGCCATCAAAATTCAAATATCAGAACTCTGTAAAACCATTTGATTACTCTGAATATGTTGATGAAGCCAACCGGATTTTTTCCAGGCCGGAATATGTGGAATCAATGTCTGAGATGATAAACTTATTTAATCCGGTAAAATCCGGTCAGAAGAAAACTAAAAAAAATACAGAATCAACCAAGTCTGTCAATGACCGATATACCGGCGGAATTTTTTCATCAATGGGAAATGTAAAGGTCATTGATCTGATAAACGAGCCACCTGTATCAAATTCCGGAAATGTTTTTGTATATGCGCAAGGAAGAATTTCTGGTGTGCGCATTGATCAGATAGGCCGTTCCTACAAATTGTCAACCAACCGTTCCATGTCAATGTATGAGGGAATGGTCAAAGGCAATAAGGATGGCAGTACACCTGTCCTTATTTACATGAATGAAGTAGAATCTGATGCGAATGCAGTTTCAAACTTTCAAATAAAAGATATAGCACTTGTAAAATATTTTCCTCCCGGCCAGTTGATGATGCCAGGCGTCGGAAATGCCGGCATATTCGCAGTCTATACAAAGAAACCCGAAGATTACAAAAAAGTTAACCAGGACGAATTAAACATTGAAGCTGCCCGCCGCCGCGGCTCACTGCTTTGGATACCCGAAGTAAAAATGGATGGAGCAAGCACATATTCCTTTAAGTTTCCGAATGCAACAGGAGCTAAGCGGTTCAGAGTGTCTGTGGTGGGAGTGTTGGAGGATGGGAGGGTGGTGCAGGTGGAGAAGGTTGTTGAGTAGTTTTTAGGTTGGAATGGTTGGAATGGTTGGAATGGTTGGAATGGTTGGAATGGTTGGAATGGTTGGAATG
>CAZCKF010000126.1:0-7882 GCA_964499155.1 uncultured Chitinophagaceae bacterium | reverse complement strand
GCATTGGATTCATTAAAGAAGGAGGGTGCGAATGTTGAAGTATTTATAAAAGATACCCGCTCCACTTCGATTTCACTCGCACAACAATTATCAGACACTTCACTTGCAGGCATTGATTTAATCATCGCTCATAACACTGCACAGGAAATGAAAATGTTTGCTGATGCAGCACTTCGATTAAAAATTCCTTTCATAAATGTCAATCTGCCAAATGATGGTGGAGTGAGCAGCAATCCATTTGTTGTTTTGTTAAACAGTACGTTGAAAACCCATACAGAAGGCATCAACCGATATTTACAGAAATACCACATACTTGATCCGGTTATTATGTTCAGGAAGAAGGGTGTGCTCGAAGACCAGATTAAAAATTATTTTATTGATGCCAATCGAACAACTGCTTCGATTCCAGTCACAATAAAATATGTGGATATTGACATGACAACATCCGCAGCACAAATTGCCTCACATCTTGACAGCACAAGAAATAACGTGATCGTCGCCGGAAGTCTCGATGATGTTTTTGGAAAAATGCTTGCGCAGCAACTTGCTTCTTTGATTAAAACTTATCCAATCAAATTGATCGGCATGCCGACATGGGATGGAATACGCGATTTTTCAAAACCTGAATTCAAGGGACTTGAAATTGTTTACAGCACTCCATTTTATAACATGCGCACTGATAAAGTAAGTACGGCTATCGTAAATCATTTCAACAATACCATGTATGCGCGTCCAACAGACATGGTTTTTCGTGGTTATGAAGCAACCTTGCGTTTCATCAAAATGCTGTTGCTGTACAAAAATGATCTCGCTTCAAATATCACGCGCAAACAATTCAATGTCTTTCGTGATTTTGATATTCAGCCTGTATTCCTCAACAAGCAGGCAATGACGTTGGACTATTTTGAAAATAAGAGACTATACTTTGTGAAGTTGGTGGATGGGAATATTGTTGGAGCCCAATAAATTTTGAAGGTCCAGGAGACAAGGTCCGAGGTCCAGGAAAGGTCCAGTATTCAGCAAAGCAAGTCAAAAACCAAGTTCGCTTCGAAGTATTCTATTCGACTTTAGGATGCTTTTCCAATAAACAGTGTTCAAAATTTTACGTCTTTGCTCACTTTGCGTCTTTGCGTGAAGCCCATGGTACAATAATTTTACATTCTTCCTATGCCTCTGATTGAATTTAACTCTTGTGGTCTTTACTGCCGTCAGGGAAATTTTTACATCGATCCATGGAAACCTGTTGACAAAGCTGTGATCACGCACGCGCACAGTGATCATGCACGCTGGGGTATGAAATCTTATTTATGCCATCGATATACAACTCCGCTGCTGCAACTACGTCTTGGTCCAAACTCTTATCAATCTGTTGAGTGGAATGAAACAATTCACGTGAATGGCGTACAAGTCTCATTGCATCCTGCTGCTCACATGATTGGTTCTTCACAGGTTCGGATTGAATATAAAGGTGAAGTGTGGGTGGTGAGTGGTGATTACAAAACAGAAGATGATGGGGTGAGTGGTCCATTTGAATTGGTGAAGTGCCACACATTTATTACAGAATCCACTTTTGGATTACCGATATACAGGTGGAAACCACAAAATGAAATTTTTTCAAACATCCGGAAATGGATTGGTGATAACCAGGTGTTGAACCGTGCATCTGTGCTGATCGCTTACAGTCTCGGCAAAGCTCAACGATTATTACAGGTTGCCAATGAAAGTACTTCAGACATTTTTGTACACGGGGCAATTTGGAACAGCCAGGAAGCATTGCGTATGTCTGGTTGGAAATTGCCCATGGTACAACGAGTAACACCAGATATACCAAAAGAACGTTACAGGCAGGCTGTGATCATTGCACCACCATCAGCAGAAAGTTCTCCATGGATGAAAAGGTTTTCTCCCTACGCTGTGGGAGTTTGCAGTGGATGGATGCAGGTACGTGGAAATGTGCGGAGAAAAAATGTTGACGCTGGTTTTCCATTGAGTGATCATGCAGACTGGCCATCTTTACTTGCAACGGTAAAAGAAACAGGAGCACAAAAAGTTTTTGTCACTCATGGATTTCAATCAGCCTTCAGCAGGTACCTAAACGAAATTGGCATTGAGGCAGCAGAAGTGAAAACGGAATTTGGAGAGGAAGAAGCCGCGGAGGAAATTCAGGCACTTGCAGATGAACAGATCGATCAACCTTCTACTTCATCAACACCAGACAGTGAATGAAACATTTCGCTGAACTCGTACGCATTATTGGTACCACAACCAAGACAAACGAAAAACTTGACGCACTTACGCAATATTTTGGTGTTGCAAATGACAAGGACAAAGTATGGGTAATAGCATTATTCACAGGAAGAAGACCTAGACGATCTGTCAACTCAACACAACTCAGCAACTGGTGTATCGAACTTGCAGAAATCCCTTCATGGCTCTATGTTGAATCCTATTCAACTGTTGGTGACCTTGGAGAAACTATTGCATTGTTGTTGCCAGATCCCACTGGTGACCCTGAACAATCTCAACCACTTCATTATTATCTCGAGAAACTGATCTCAATTGAAAAACAAGACGAAAGCATCCGAAAACAATTTATCATCGAATCGTGGATGCAAATGGATTATTCGCAACGTTTTGTTTTTAATAAATTAATTACAGGAAGTTTTAGAATTGGCGTTTCTCAACAAATGATGGTGAATGCGCTTTCACGAACGGTACAACTTTCTGCATCTGTGATTGCACACCGCATCAGTGGTAACTGGGATCCTTCATCTATCAATTTCGAAGAACTTCTTTCTGCGGATGCAGGAACAGTGGATCAGTCAAAGCCCTATCCATTTTATTTAGCCTATGCACTCGAACAGGAATTGAGTGATCTAGGAGATCCGCAGGACTGGCAAGCTGAATGGAAATGGGATGGAATACGTGGTCAGATCATTAAAAGAAGCAGTGAATTGTTTGTCTGGAGCCGAGGTGAAGAATTGATCACTGAAAAATTTCCTGAATATAAAATACTAGAAAATTTATTACCTGAGGGCGTTGCCATTGATGGAGAGATTTTACCCTACAGCGAAGGACAGGTTTTAAATTTTAATGTATTGCAGACGAGGATCGGCAGAAAAAATGTAACAAAGAAAAACCTGCAGGAAGCACCGGCCGCATTCTTTGCATACGACCTCCTTGAGTTAAATAATGAGGACCTTCGGGAAAAACCACTTGTTGAAAGACGCGCACTACTTGAAAAACTTATCCAACCGTTTCGTGACATCAATAATAATTTCCCCATTCATCTCTCTCCCAATGTAAATTTTTCAGATTGGGATGATCTTAAAAAAGAAAGAGAGCGATCACGATCCCTCAACAGTGAAGGATTAATGCTAAAAAGAAAATCTTCTGTGTACCAGGTTGGACGCAGGCGCGGTGACTGGTGGAAATGGAAAATAGATCCACTCACAATCGATGCAGTAATGGTGTATGCTGCAAAAGGAAGCGGAAGAAGAAGTAACCTCTATACCGATTATACATTTGCAGTAAGAGATGGTGACCAGCTCGTGACTTTTGCAAAAGCCTATTCTGGTTTAACTGATAAAGAATTTGGCCAGGTTGATGCATTTGTAAAACGAAATTCATTGGAAAAATTTGGTCCTGTGAGAACAGTCAAACCGGAATTGGTTTTTGAAATTGCATTTGAAGGTATCGCTGCATCTAAACGTCACAAATCAGGTGTGGCATTACGCTTTCCCAGAATTCATCGCTGGCGGCAGGACAAAACGGTTAATGATATAAATACACTGGATGATTTAAAACAGATGCTGGAGACCTATGGGAAATAGAGGGCTATTTTTGATTTTGGATTTTGGATTTTAGATTTTTCCCCGATAGCAATCGGAATTGAATTTGATTAGGCTTTTTATATAGAATTTCATTTACAGGCACATTCTACCCCTTTCCAACAATTCGTGTAATTCGTCGTAATTCGTGTAATATTACATCTATGAAAAAGATCATGGTGGCGATGTCCATCATTGTAGCGGGAGTTGTCGCATTCGCATTTACAACCCATGGTGATGAACCAGTTAAAATCCCTTCAAGTCCTCAACGAAAAGGTGGTAACCCGGTTAAAGGTTATGATTATCTCGTAACAGGAGATTATGTAAAGGGTGGTATTCCTCTTGATATTTTTTTGGCTGGCGCCAATGCAATGGGGATGAATTCACAAAACCAGTTGAAGCGAACAAACATCAACAAGGATCTTCCTTATGAATACACAGCAATCACTGCATCAAATGGAGAAATCCTGGTAGCTCCCAATTGCCTTCAATGCCATGCAACTGTTTTTGAAAATGAACTTATCGTGGGACTGGGAAATTCAACGATCGATTTCACTGCAGGAAAAAGAGTCAGTACGGCCAACATGCAATTGCTGGAAGGTTTATTAAAAAAGAATTTTCCAAAAAAATATGAAGCAGCCGCTTCGTTCCTTGAAATTTCTAAAGTAATACTCCCCTATCTGGTAACAAGTTCACGAGGTGTAAATCCTGCAGATCATTTGGCTGCAGTTCTCGCGGCACATCGCGATCCGGTTACATTCAAATGGAATCCTGTTGCATCATTGCCCATTCCACCCGGAAATATTCCAACTGATACTCCACCATGGTGGAATATGAAAAAGAAAAATGCAATGTTCTACAATGGATTTGGACGTGGAGATTTCGGAAGGTTTTTAATGGCCTCAAATCTTTTGACGGTAAAAGACACCGCAGAATCTCGTGAAGTGGATACACACATGCCTGATGTTTTAGCATACATTCAATCCATCAAGCCGCCGAAATACAAAAAGGAAATTGATCAAACACTTGCATTGCAGGGCAAACAACTTTTTGAAACTAACTGTTCAAAATGCCATGGTACCTATGATGTAAAATGGACCTATCCGAATTTGCTTGTGCCACAATCAATCATCGGCACAGATTCATTTCTGAATAAAAGCAATTATTCAAATCCACAATTCATTGAATGGTTTAACAAAAGCTGGTTTACAAAAGGAGACCATCCTGCAAGGCTGGAACCTTTTAATGGATATGTGGCTCCACCCCTTGACGGAATTTGGGTCACTGCACCTTATTTGCACAATGGCTCAGTGCCAACGCTAGATGCATTGCTCAACAGTTCATCCCGTCCAACATTCTGGTCACGTGATTTTAAAAACCAGGAATTCGATTATGAAAATGTTGGCTGGAAATTTAAAGTGCATGAATCACAAACAGGTCCTGAAGTTTACAATACTACATTAATGGGTTATGGCAACTATGGGCATTATTTTGGTGATGTACTAAATGACAATGAAAGAAAAGCAGTCATAGAATATTTGAAAACATTGTAGCATTGAAACTGAAGGGGACAAAAGGTTATGAAGTGGTACAAGCATGGTTCCAATCTAAACAGATGGAGCCATTTTTATTCCAGGAACAGAGCTGGGAAGCAATATTGAATGCTGAAAGCGGGATTGTAAATGCACCAACAGGTTTTGGAAAAACATTTTCCGTTTTTCTGGGTGCTGTGATCAAGTTCATTAATGAACATCCCGAAAATTTTACCCATAAAAAAAACAGTGGATTGCGATTGCTTTGGGTAACACCGCTGCGTGCACTTGCGAAAGATATTGGTCGGGCAATGGAAGAAGCGCTTGCAGGACTTGATATGAAATGGCGTGTCGGGATCAGGAACGGCGATACAGAAATGGCAGAGAGACAACGGCAAAAAAGGCAAATGCCGGAAATCCTGATCATTACTCCCGAAAGTCTTCATTTATTGCTTGCACAGAAAGGTTATGCTGATGTTTTTAAAACACTCGAAATTATTGCGGTCGATGAGTGGCACGAGCTCATTGGGTCAAAACGTGGCGTGCAGGTGGAGTTGGCAGTAACGAGAATTGTTCATTTACTAAAAAAAGAAAATAAGCATTGCAGCATATGGGGGATATCGGCAACCATCGGAAATCTGGAACAGGCAAAAAATGTTTTACTCTCTTCATTAAAATATGATGGTCGTATCATTCGCGCTGAATTACAGAAAAAGATCGAAATAGAATCGGTTATTCCGGATGAAATTGAAAAATATCCCTGGGCTGGTCACCTTGGGATCAAGCTGGTTGATAAGGTCATTCCCATCATCAATCAGAGCAGAACGACACTGATCTTTATCAATACGCGCGGGATGAGTGAACAGTGGTACCAGGCATTGTTACGAACTGCACCTGAATTATCCGGCGCGATCGCATTGCATCATGGAAGTATCGAACAGGAATTGCGCGTATGGGTTGAAGAACAATTGCATACCGGTCGATTGAAAGCCGTTGTTTGTACGGCAAGCCTTGATCTTGGCGTTGATTTCCGCCCTGTGGAAACTGTTATACAGGTTGGTTCTCCGAAGGGTGTTGCTCGATTCCTGCAACGTGCGGGTCGAAGCGGACATAGCCCGGATGCCATTAGTAAAATTTATTTTCTTCCCACACATTCTCTGGAACTGGTTGAAGCGGCAGCATTAAAATCAGCCGTTGATGAATCACTGATTGAAAGCCGTGAACCCATGATGCTGTGCTTTGATGTGCTGACCCAATTTTTATGTACGTTGGCCATCTCCGATGGTTTTGAACCTGATGAATTGTTACCGGAAATAAAAGCAACGCATTGCTTCGCAGACCTGCATGACGACGAATGGGAACAGATCCTGTATTTTATTACAACAGGAGGAAATGCGTTGCAGCAATATGATGAGTATAAAAAAGTTGAGATTGAAAATGGAGTGTACAAAATCAAAAGCAGGCGTATTGCAATGCGACACCGGCTTCACATCGGGACAATTGTAAGTGATCCGATGTTAAAAGTCAAATTCATGTCTGGTGGATATATCGGGATAATTGAAGAATGGTTTATATCAAGATTAACGCCAGGAGATACTTTCACACTTGCGGGAAGACAACTTGAATTGGTGATGATCAAGGATATGACAGTGATTGTAAAAAAATCCAATGTAGCGCGTTCAATTGTTCCAAGCTGGCAGGGAGGTCGATTACCTCTTTCTGCAAGCCTGGGAAATAAACTCAGGCAGAGTTTTAACCAGGCACTTTTAAAAGATCCAAAACACATTGAGATTGAAACACTGCGTCCCCTGTTTGAATTGCAACAAAAACTATCACGCATTCCTAAGGCAAACCAGTTACTGATCGAACACATTGAAACAAAAGATGGTTTTCATCTTTTTGTCTATCCGTTTGAAGGCAGGCTGGTTCACGAGGCAATGGCAGCAGTACTGGGTTACCGGATCAGCAAGATAATTCCCATTACTTTTTCATTTGCCATGAATGATTATGGTTTTGAATTGTTGAGCGATCAACCCATACCTGTAGATGATAGTAATGTGTATGAATTATTCAGTGCCGAAAATTTACTTGCGGACATTCAACGAAGTGTGAATTCCACTGAAATGGCAAAAAGAAAATTTCGTGACATCGCAGTCATTGGCGGTTTGATATTCCAGGGTTATCCCGGTGAACATAAAAAAGCCAGACACCTGCAATCTTCTGCGTCTTTAATTTTTAATGTGTACAATGAATACGAAAAAGATAATGTTTTGATCAGACAAGCCTACCAGGAAGTATTTGACCAGCAGATGGAAGAAGTAAGGTTGCGAGACATGCTTGAACGCATTCAAAAATCAGAGATCATTCTCACCTTTCCTGAGAGACTTACTCCATTTTGCTTCCCAATCAAAGTAGATAGCCTGAGAGAAAATCTTACATCTGAAAAACTTGAAGATAGAGTGAAGAGGAGGCAGGCGCAACTTGAAAGACGCTAATTAGTGGAGATAGCTTTTAGATATG
>CAZCKF010000125.1:6464-7885 GCA_964499155.1 uncultured Chitinophagaceae bacterium | reverse complement strand
ACCTAAAAATTTAACGACTGAACAGATCAGTGAAATTGAAGAGCAGGAGAGTCTTGCTTTCCAGACTTCGTTGTACAATTCAATACTTCGTCATGCGAACGGAAGAAAATACAGAACGTACATCCAGTTCCAGGATGCATCAACAACCGTTAGATTATTAGCTGAAAAAAACATTACTGTTCGTGATTCATGGAACAAGAATGATAAAGATCTCGCAGAAGCACTTGGTGTGGATGCCGTCGTAAGAATGCGTATTCAAAAAGAGCGTTACATGAGTGACCTTGCATCTTATGGAATCGGAGCAGCTTCACGCATATTGAATGCAAGCAAAATTGCAACAAAGGTTCCCATACCTTATGTCAACAATAAAACAAATGACATCTACGCATCATGCAATCTTGTAAGCAACAATGCAACTCTGTGGAATGATCATTACAAAGCATCATCTAATTACAACAATCCTTCGAAGGAGATCATTGAGAATATTACTGACAGGTTTGGTGAGTATTTTCCTTATAAGAAGAGAGTGAAATAAGAGAGGCGAGAGGCGAAAGTCGAGAGGCAAGGCCTTGTCGAAAGAATTAAACTCACAGTTCCGTATAAAATTTATCCGTAAAAAAGCGGCTTCTGAAAAAGAAGCCGCTTTTTGTTTTGAATCTGAATATATTTATTGAATATATTTTTTTAATCCTTAAGAAAATGGGAATGTTAGATTTTAAAATTCAATTTTATCATGTTGACGATTTTTTTTGTAGCTAATCCTCTTTATTTACAAAGCCTCGCCTCTCGCCCCTCGCCTCTCGTCGTTCACCATCAACTTTAAATAGGAGTTCACAACTTGATCGACCTAATAAGCAGCATTACTGCATCAAATCCTCGCCCAATTCTCCCCACTCTTAATTCTATAAATCGTCATTTCACTTACACCATGTTTGTCGGCGAGTTGTTTGATTGTTACACTTCTTTTTCTAGCGGTTAAAATATCTTTGATTTTTTTAACCTGGTTGGCGGTTAGTTTCAAACCCATGGTGCGGTTTGCCTGCTTTTTCTTGTATGCAACTTTTGCCGGTGAGTCTTGCTGGTGCTCGATCATTTCTTCAAGTGTTGCCCACTTCAGATTTTTTACAACATTGTCGAGCTTATTGTGATTGACATGAATGACAAATTTGTGTTTGGGTGATGGCTTTTTCAGAAATAGTTTTGCCATTTCCCTGTGTATATACAGGGTTCCCTTATTTCCCGGACGATGAAGATTGAGTGTTCGGTAACCTGTGGTCAGTGAACCATTCAGCAGCTTCCCATCTTTAATTATATCTTCTTTGAAACTTGCAATACGTCCAAGGCTTGATACAGCGTATCGATTACGCAGTTCTTTCAAACCGGGGAATTGTAGGGGTTTCCACGTTTCACTAGCCAATTTC
>CAZCKF010000125.1:0-6454 GCA_964499155.1 uncultured Chitinophagaceae bacterium | reverse complement strand
TCATAATAATTCAGTTTTTATCAGGTCGAGGCTTAAGTGGAATCAGTATGCTGTGGCTTGATGCGTTGGTTCTATAAACGAAATTATATCAAACAAATGATTCGCATGAGCATTTATGTGACCATTTTTATAAAATCATTTTCAGAGATAATGCGAATGCTTGTAATTTTTTTTGCTTTCTCCAATTTGCTTCCTGCATCCTCTCCCACCACGAGATAATTCAACTTACTGCTGACACCGCTCAATAATTTTCCACCATGTTTCTCGACCATTTCTTCAGCATCACTTCTTTTTAATGTTGGCAAACTGCCAGTGAACAAGAACGTTAGTCCCTCAAGTTTACCTTCAGAAGCTGATCTCGAAGTTGTTTTCTGATTGCTTAATTGTAAACCGAGTCCTTCAAGTTCACGCAACATTTTGCTGTTGTCATCATTGCTGAAGAATTCATATATACTACCTGCAACTTTGGGTCCGATATCTTCAAGTTGTTGCAAGTCTTCCAGACTCATAGATGAAAAATCTATAAGATGTGTTACTGCACGTGCAAGTGTTTTTGCAGTTGTTTCACCAACAAAACGAATTCCCAACCCAAACAATAACCTGTGAAGAGGTTGCTTTTTGGAATTTTCAATTGCAGTTTGCAGGTTTGTAATTGACTTTTCTCCGAATCCTTCCAGTTTGCGGATCGCATCAAAATCAATTTTGTAGATGCCTGGTATGTCTTTGAGTAAACCGAGTTCAAAAAACTTACGGATGTTGGCTTCACCAAAACCGCGAATATCCATTGCATCTTTTCCAACAAAATGTATAATGCGTTCCACCACCTGTGCTGCGCAATTGATATTAGTGCAACGCCAGACAGCTTCTCCCTCAGGTTTTACCAGGTCATCATTGCATACCGGGCATTTTTTTGGAAATACAATTCGCTTTTCTTTACCATTTCGTAATTCAGCAAGTGGCTTTACGATATAGGGTACATCTCCAGCTCTTTCCACAAGAACTGTATCTCCAATCATCAGGTCTTTTTCACGAATTACCTCTTCGTTGAATAATGAAATGGAAGTAATGGTGATTCCACCGACAGGGGTCGGTTGAATCTTGGCAACGGGTGTGATTGAACCTGTGCGGCCCACCTGGAATTCAACATTCAACAATTTGCTGGTTGCCTGTCTCGCCTTAAACTTAAAAGCAATTGCCCAGCGTGGGTGATGCGTTGTCATTCCAAGTTTGTCCTGTAATGCAGCATCATTTACTTTGATCACCATTCCATCAATCTCATAAGGCAGATCATCGCGGCCTGATTCAAAATCATTACAGTATTCAATTACTTTTTTTATTCCTTTAAAAACACGCATCTCCTTAACCGGTGATCTGAAACCAAGATCCCACAACATTTGTAGGGTGGTGCTGTGATGTGTAATTTCAACTGGCGTTTTTTTACCTTCAACGACAAAATAGCTTACGTTGTAAACGAATGCTTCGAGGTTCCTTTTAGTAACTTCTTTTGGATCTTTTATTCGTAAGGTTCCCGAAGCTGCGTTGCGTGGATTTGCAAGTGGCGGCAAGCCCTGATCGATCAGTGACTCATTGTATTTTTTAAAATTGTTTTTATTGATCATTACCTCTCCTCGAATCTCAACCTGCTGCAAACGATATTCAGAAAATTTTGCTGACAGAGGAATGCTTCGTATTTGCTTTATGTTAGTTGTGATCTCATCTCCCTCCACACCATTTCCTCTTGTTGCTCCACGTGAAAGCTGGTCATCTTCATAAATTAGAGAAATGCTTGCACCATCAAACTTGGGCTCTACGCAATATTCAATATCCTGCAGTTTGGTTGCTTCACGCACCTTGCGGTCGAAATCCAACAGGTCTTCTTCATTGTATGAATTATCCAGGGAAAGCATCGGAACCAAATGCTGTACTGTTGGAAATTCTTTTGTCAAACCTTTTGCAACGCGCTGAGTGGGAGAATCACCTGTTATAAGAGAGGCATCAGCATCTTCCAATTTCTGTAAGGCTTTAAAAAGTTTGTCATATTCTTCATCGGCAATGAGTGGATCATTTAAAATATAATACCTGTGTTCATGAAAACGCAGTACTTCTCTCAGGTCATCAATTTCTTTTGCCTGGATAGAACTAACCTTTTTTAAAAATTTTTCTGTTTTGGACTGCATAGCCCTGGTGTCGAACGATGATGCCATGTCGCTAAGTTAGTCCCCGGTAATAAATCGTTTCAGATTAGAATCTGTAAGGCTGTTTAAACTGTTGAGTTCATAAATAAATTACGAATGTGTAATAAGTACATATTTAATTATATTGCCTTCTACAAACATTTTTATGAGACGATTGCTGCTGCTTGTTTTTGGAATAATGTTTTCTGTTGTGGGCAAAACACAACTACTAAACTGGACACCTCCATTTCCTGTTGAAGCGGATGCCGCACAGGTGCTGATAATAACATTGGATGCAACGAAAGGAAATCGCGGACTTGAAAATTACACACCTACATCAGATGTGTATGTTCACATTGGCGTTATCACCAATTTTTCAAGTACATCAGCAGATTGGAAATATGTAAAATTTGCATGGGGTAGTACCAACCCTCAGGCAAATGCAAACTATCTCGGTAGTAATAAATGGCAATACACCATCACCGGAAGTCTCAGGTCTTTTTTTGGAATAACAAATGCTGGTGAAACCATTCAGAAAATTGCAATTCTATTTCGCAATGGAAGCGGTTCATTAAAGCATTCCAATATTGATGGAAGTGACATGTATATCCCAATTTATACATCATCACTTGCCGTAAGAATTACAACTCCGCCAAGTCAGCCACTTTATCAACCAATACCAGAACCACAGAACTGGACTTTGGGAACGAACATAAATATCCAGGCAGCGAGCAATAAAACAGCAGCCCTAAAATTATTTCACAACGGGGTTGAGATCGGTTCTGCTGCTTCCGCCACTTCTGTATCCGGATCTTCAACAATAACGGCCTATGGAAATCAAAGAATTATTGCAGAAGCAAATGATGGTACAATTCGCAGGGATACATTGAATGTATTTGTAAGACCAGCTACCATTCCGCAAGCGCCACTGCCTGCAGGAACACGCGATGGGATTAATTATGAACCAGGCGACACATCGGCCATACTTGTATTGTATGCTCCAAATAAGTCTTTCGTAACTGTCATTGGTGATTTTAATAACTGGCTTGATGATCTTCCCTATGTTATGAACCGTACACCTGACGGAACAAAATATTGGGTGCGAATCACGGGACTTACTCCCGGAACAGAATATGCATTTCAATATAAGGTGGATGACACAATTAGGATTGCAGACCCATATACACATAAAGTGTTGGATCCATTTGCTGATGGTGCAATACCTGCAGCAACATATCCGAATCTGAAACCTTATCCTTTTGGCAAAACAAATAATGTGGTGAGCATTTTGCAAACCGCTAAACCTGCATACAACTGGGCTGTCAATAATTTTACAAGACCTGATAAAAAGCGTTTGATCATTTATGAATTGTTGTTGCGTGATTTTGTTTCTGCGCATGACTGGAAAACGCTTCGCGATACTTTGAGTTATCTGAAACGGCTTGGGGTAAATGCTATCGAACTTATGCCTCCAAACGAATTTGAAGGAAATGTAAGTTGGGGTTACAACACTTCATTTCATTTCGCTCCCGATAAATATTATGGACCTGAAAATCATTTGAAAGAATTTATTGACTCCTGTCATAAAAATGGAATTGCAGTGATCATGGATATGGTGATGAATCATGTATTTGGTCTTTCTCCACTCGTTCGATTATACGCCAACAACCAAGGATGGCCAACGGCGCAAAATCCATGGTTGAACCCTGACCAGGACGCAGCCACACCAGATTACCAGGGAAAGCATCCGTTTGGAGTAGGTTATGATTTTAATCATGAAAGTGCTGCAACGAAATATTATTTCAGTCGTGTGGTTGAACATTGGCTGCAGGAATATAAAATAGATGGATATCGTTTCGATTTGTCCAAAGGATTTACTCAGGTTTACACCGGTACAAATGAGCCAGCATGGAGCGCGACAGATCCATCACGCATTGCCATATGGAAAGGTTATTACGATACACTGCAGTTGAAATCCCCGGGATCATATGTTATCCTCGAACATTTCGCTGCCGATGCTGAGGAAGTCCAATTATCCAATTATGGAATGTTGCTTTGGGGAAATGCGAATCATAATTTCCTGGAGGCATCGATGGGTTGGATTGACCAATCAAATTTTGAAAGAGGCATTTTTACAACACGGGGATTTACACAACCTCATCTTGTCACATACATGGAAAGTCATGATGAAGAAAGATTGATGTTCAAGAATGTGACATTTGGAAGAGTAACAGCCGGTTACAGCACGAGAGATACCAATACAGCTTTGAAACGTGCGGAAATGTCTGCTGCTTTTTTAATGACAATACCGGGTCCAAAAATGATCTGGCAATTTGGTGAACTTGGTTATGATTATTCAATCACTTCATGTCATCCCGGAAATACAATTCCTCAGCCATATCCCAACATGCAATGTCGTTTGGTAGAAAAACCAATTCGCTGGGATTACCAGCAGGAAATAAGAAGGAAAAGACTTTTTGATGTTTATGCAAGCTTAAATAAACTTCGATTGCATCCATGGTATCACGATGCATTTGTTTCCAATCGAATTGACAGGGACCTTGGTGGTGGATTTAAGTCGATGCGCATTACAACAGATACATCCAACCTGGTGATCATTGGAAATTTTGATGTAGTTCCTTTAACTGGCACTGTTGTTTTTCAAAATGCCGGCACCTGGTATGATTACCTGCAAGGAAGCACATTCACCGCTACTGGCGGAGCGCAATCCATCACACTCCAACCTGGAGAATTTCATATTTACTTAAACAGGAATCTTACCAATGCTGTAACCACTCCGGTAATTACTGTTCCATCAGACCCCAATGCGATTGGTGCTGTAGTTTATCCAGTTCCTGTTACCAGTACTGCAACTTTAAAAATAAATCTACCCGAAAGCAGTAACGTTATTATTGAACTAATAAACAGCACGGGTCAGAGAGTAAATATGATCCACCAGGGATTTATGATGAAGGGAACACATGTTTTAAATATGGAATCATTTAGAAATGTTCCGGCAGGAAATTATATTGTGAGAATAAATGCAGGAACGAAAAAAAGTTTTGTAAGCGTAGTCAAAAAATAATTGTTTGAACGTATGAGTAACATGCTCGCAAAAAAAACCGCGGCAACAGAGAAAAGTAGTCACCTTGAATATTTCAATATTGGTGTATCTGTTGACTGCGTGATTTTCGGATATGATGAAAAGGATTTGAAAGTATTGCTCATAAGATCTGATCTCGAAGAATTTCAGGGCATGTGGTCGCTACTTGGTGATCTTGTTAGACCTGATGAAGACATTGATGATGCGCCTTACAGGGTTTTGAAACAGAGAACAGGTCTTGATGATGTATACCTGCAACAGGTGAGAACATTTGGTGCATTGAACCGGCATCCATCTGGAAGAGTAATAACAGTTGCCTATTATTCCTTGATCAATATCCGTCATCACAAATTGAAACTGACCGATAATGAAGTGAATTGGAAGAGAATTGATGAGGTGCCAAAACTTGCTTTCGATCATAAAATGATATTGGATACCTGTATCGAGGAATTGAGAAAACAGATCATGGATGAACCGATCATCTTTAATCTATTGCCTGAAAAATTCTCGCTTCGCCAGCTTCAGGACCTCTACCAGGCAGTGTTGGGCGTGCAGCTTGACCGGAGAAATTTCAGGAAAAAAATCTCTCTAAAAGATTGGTTGGTAGACCTTAATGAAATGGAAGATGATGTTCCTCATCGCCCGGGAAAACTTTATAAAGTGAAAACCAGGGTTAGAAATATTGAACGATCAGGTACCCGGGTATAGGCTGTATACTATGACAGGCTTAAGTTTCAGGTCATTGCTTTTCGCCGGATGTCAGGAAAAATCTCATTGTTTCTCTTTAAAAATGCTTTAAAATTGTGTAGCAAATACACATTGCTGCCAGCTCACAAGAACTTTTAATAACTAAATGCTTATGCTCCGCAGACTAAAAACGATTGCACTGCCTGTATTGCTATTGCTTTCACACATAGCTATTGCGCAGACTTCAATCACAGGAAGAGTTACCGATTCCCGAGACGGTTCAGGAGTTCCCGGGGTAACTGTCACCGCTAAAGGAACCAACACTGCAACCACAACAAATAATGATGGATCTTTTACCATCTCGGTTCCTGCTAATGTCACTACACTTGTTTTTTCATCAATTGGTTTTGCTACCCAGGAAGTTTCCATCAACGGAAGAACTTCAGTTGATGTTGGAATGGTCGTGACTGCAGAATCAATGAATGAAGTA
>CAZCKF010000124.1:0-7981 GCA_964499155.1 uncultured Chitinophagaceae bacterium | reverse complement strand
GTAAGCGATCAATCCGTTGTTGTTGCTGTTGAACCATACCCTGTTCTTCCCATCAATTGCCATCGTTAGCACCTGTTTGTCCGGCATTTTAATCGAAGGAAATGAATCGAGAATGATATCATACTTTTTCAATGTTGTATTATACCTCGCTAATCCATGACCCGCCATCCATATGTTACCATCACGGTCTTCTTCGATAATAGAGGGAATGGAGGGTGAGTTAGGAAGCTGCGGGATCACAGAAAATGTTTGTGATACCGGATCATATTTATAATTATTATAGGCTGCAATCCAGATATTGTTTTTACGATCCTTGTACATGTCACTGATCCAGTCATGATCATCATCCCAGTGCGGCGGAAATAACTGGCGGCTTTTTTGGCTTATGGTATTGAACAACATTAATGGCCTGCCAGTTCCAATCATTAATTGCGATTTATCAATGGGAATTATAGAACGTACATTGCTTGCATATTTTTTCTCAAACAAAACGTGTTTTTTTAATTGGAGTGTGTTCTTGTCAAAAATGAAAAGGCCACCATCTCCCTTTGCTCCTGCGAAAATTTCCTGTTCAGAAACATATACATCGTCAACCATCGCATTGGGATAACGATCTTCAAATTCTTTCGGAATGTGTGCAAGCTGCACTTTTGAACGTTGCCTGTTCTCTTTAAATACTCCCTTACTCGTTGCTATCCACAGGTTGTTATCTCTGTCTTTTAGAATGTATGAACAGAGGTAGGCGCTAAAATAATTTTCAGGATCAAACCTGAGATCCCCGGTGCGTGTATTTAAATGAAGTTTGTAAAAACCACCATTATGTCCTGTGAGAAAAAAGGTTGAATCATTTTCTGAAAATAACCTGGAACGGTAATGGAAATAAATTTTTTTTGAGTTAAAAGATGACCGTGAAACAACTTTGGTGTTTTCTATTGTATTTACATAACTCAAACTATCACCCGGGGTATTAATTATAAAAAAAATACCTGGACGTGGCTGGAAGATTGAATAATACTGATCATCAGTATATAAAAAAGAAGAGAGAACCGGGCTATCCCCAGGCTCGAGTCTTCTTAATTTCTTTTTGCTTTTTTCATAAACATACAAGCCGTCAATAGCCACGATCAATAATCTTGCATCATCCATTTGAAATAATTCCCTGCCAAAATGAAAATGGGTAAGCGGCACATCTTTTTCATTATAATAATCAAATCTTGAGATCAATTCATATTGCTTATTAAAATGATAGAACCCCGAACGTGATAGGATATACAGATCACCGTTCTTATCAGCAAGCACCCTTTCAATCATATTGAATTTGAATTGATACTGCTTGCGGTGATAGGGAACATACACGTTACGTGTTTTTCCTGTTCGCGTGTTAATGATATGAAGTGCTGAAGCTGAAACCGCAAGACGTTCACCATCCAGCCATTTCATTCCTGTAACATCTTCTGCCGGAATTGAAGCACTATCATCGTTGCTTGTAAAATGAACGAAATGGCTTCCATTAAAGCGGTTAATACCTGAGCCGCTACCAATCCACATATAACCCCGTGCATCCTGGGCCAAACCGGTTACTCCATTATTCGACAATCCATTTGATGTTGTGTAGTGATCAAATACATGATTCGCATACTCCTGTGCCCTCAGCATACCGACGGGTAATAAACATATTAATAAGAGAAAAGAAAAATGGGGCATTGCAGTATCGATTGATTGCAGGAATAAAGGTAGAAACTAGATACGGAAAGAATAGCCTGTTCAATTACTTCCAGACTTCCTACCCGCCGTTCGGTAATTGAAAATTGCCTTTCAGCGGCTCTATTCCGCACCAAGGACAATGTAAACACCATAATTTTTTTTTGCCTCTTTTCCGAAAGGAAAAAAATCCCTGCCGTTCGAAAGAACCCAATAATAAAAGGTGAAAGGTTTACCCACTTTTGTGCCCTCAAAACAAAATTAAATTTTTAAAAAAATAAAAGCATGGAAACAGCATTGCAACAAATCCGCGATCAACAGAGAGCATCGTGGAATAAATTTTCAGCCGGATGGAAAAAATGGGATGAATTGTTCATGGATTTTTTACAACCCATGGGACAGGAGATCATTAACAGGCTGCATTTAAAAGAAACAGACCACGTACTTGATATCGCTGCAGGAACGGGAGAACCAGGGCTAACCATTGCTTCGAAGTTGAAGCGGGGTAAAGTGGTAATAACGGATCTCGCAGAAAGCATGCTTGAAATTGCAGAAGAAAATGCAGCATTGCGTGGTATCACAAACATTGATACACGCGTTGCCGATGTATCTGAACTTCCATTTCCCGACAACACTTTTGATGCAATCAGTTGCAGGTTTGGATTCATGTTCTTCCCTGATATGCTTCAGGCGGCTAAAGAAATGGCTCGTGTGCTGAAACCAGGTGGAAGGATTGCAACATCTGTTTGGAATGTTCCTGAAAAAAATTTCTGGATCACTGCTACAATGGGAACGATTGCACGCAATCTGAATGTTGCGCCTCCACCTCCAAATGCACCAGGGATGTTCCGCTGCGCAAAAGAAAACGTGATAGCTGATCTTTTCCAGGCGGCTGGATTAAAAAACATTCGCGTAACAGAAGTTGACGCAAAGTTAAAAGTAGGCACTGCAGACGTGTACTGGAGCGCGATCACCGAAGTGGCAGCACCTGTTGTGGCAGCACTCAGTAATGCCGATGATGCGCAGGTAGAAAAAATAAGAACAGAAGTATTGCAGGCTGTAAATAATAAATATCCCAATCAAAACAAAGCCATCGAATCCAGCTCTCTTGTGATCAGCGCAGAAAAATAACCATTTAACCATAAAACCTAAGAACATGACAACATCATCATTGATGAAGAGGCAATCTATTGTCCTGCTTGTAGCAGCACTTCTTGCCGCTCCCTTTTTTACATCATGTGAAAAAGAAGAAAATGCAGATACATCTGCACGATTAACACCATTCTCTGAAAACTTTTTCCCTGGTGACGTTCCCGCACGTCACATTACCCAAAGCGAAAAGCTCGAAATTCCTGCTTCAGTTGACCTTCCATCAAATGATGCTGGTAATTCACGAGTAGCAACTTACTACGCAGTAGGTGTGCAGAAATACAGATCACAGGCAAAAGCAAATACATCACCAGTCATTTATGAATGGGTGTTTGTTGCACCCCTGGCAGATTTGTATGATATCACCAACAAAAATGTAGGCTTGCATGGTGCCGGGCCATTCTGGACAACAACTGTCGCGGATTCAATTTTCGCACAACATTTCAGTCCTGTCAGATCAGCGCCTGCCGCCGATCCTTCAAGCGTTGACTGGCTGTTGCTGATGCCTAAAAACGGAACAACACCAACTGGAATATTTCAGGACGTCGACTATATCCAGCGCATTGCGACTGTTGGAGGTAAGGCACCTGTTACTCCACCTACTGCAGCCAATCAAACTGTGGATGTCAATTACACTGCGATCTATCGCTTAAGCAAAAAGAATTAAACCAATCATTAAACCAATTCAAAACATTCAATCATGACTTTAAATCTAAAAGGAGCACTTCGTTCCATCCTGCTCCCGGCATTATTAGTTGCCGTTTTATTCAGCGCCTGTTCAAAAGATGATCATCAAGACAACAACGAAAACAATGCATCCAATTATTCTGCAGAAGTAATAGAAAAATGGATGGTGATGCAACAAAGACTAATGAAAAATGCAGTCGGTATTCCGAATCATTCATTGGGACGCCAGTTTGCTTATTCAGGAATTGCTGCGTTAGAATCCATGTCACCAGGATTAAAACCAAATTATATGATGCTCAGAAAGTGGAATGGCATTTCAGGACTGCCACATGCACAAGGCGGAACGGAGTATCATTATCCTTCAAGTGCGAATGCAGCACTTGCTGAAATCAATCGATTAATGTTTCCCAATGCCAATGCAGCAGATAAAGCAGCGATTGATTCATTGGAACATGCATTGAAGGTTGGTTTCCTTGAAACACAAACAGCAACAATTGTTCATCAATCAGGTGATTTCGGTAAAGCAGTAGCGGTTGCGGTGTATAACTGGTCAGAAAGCGATGGTTATAAAAATACAACACCCTACACCATTCCGGTGGGTCCAGGATTGTGGAAACCAACCCCACCAGCCAATGCAAATCCTGCAACACCATACTGGGGATTGAACAGACCTGTTATCAAACACAGTACAGACAATACAATGCCTCCACCACCGCCATTATACTCAACAGAACCGGGTCGTCCTTTTTATGAAATGGTGAAAGAAGTTTATACTGCTTCACAAAATCTGACAACAGATCAAAAAGAGATGGCCATTTTCTGGAGAGACGTTCCAGGTACAACAACACCGGGTCATTGGCTGAGTATCCTTCGCCAGGTGATCAATCAGACAGATGCACCGCTCGACAAGGCTGCACTCGCATATGCATTGTGTGGTGGAGCATTGAATGATGCATTCATCAGTGTATTCAAAGCGAAATATCATTACAACCTGGTGAGACCAATCACTTATATACGTGAAGTAATGGAAATCGGAAACTGGAATTCCTTTATCGGCACACCAGCACATCCGGAGTATCCATCTGCACACAGCTCATGTTCTGCGGCGATTGCTGGTGCCATGGAAAAACTTTTTGGCAACAACATCGGAACATTTACAGATCATACATATGATTATCTCGGGCTTCCGGCACGCACATATTCTACACTGACATCCATTGGTGATGAAGCAGGAAGATCGAGGTTGTATGCAGGTATTCATTACTCAATGTCAATCGATGAAGGACTTAAACAAGGAAAAAAAGTAGCGAACAATATTTTTAAAAATTAAGGATTGAGGACGGTGTGTTTAAAGTAAAAGACGGGACCGAAAGGTTCGGTCTTTTTTTTGTTTAAACATTGAGTTGCTCATTGTTCTTAAGGTCAAACATTTATTTTTTTTCAACAATTCGAACTAAATGTTTAGGTGATTGTTTATAATGAAAACAATCATCATGAAAAATTTGCTCTTTAAATTCTTACCCGCAGTTGCGATCGCATTAGGTGTTGTTAGTTGCAGTGAAGATGACGATATGCCGGCCCAGGCACAGGTTATGGTCGTGCATGCCTCACCCAATGCTCCAAACGTTGATGTTCGTGTAAATAATACAGTGGCGTTTTCCAATGTTGCTTTTCCAAACAATTCAAATTATCTGTCTGTGAATGCAGGTCAGGCGAATTTTAAGATTTCTCCAACCGGAACAACAACTTATGTTATAGATGCCAATGTTAATCTGACTGAGAACATGAACTATTCGGTTTTCGCAATTGATTCAGTTTCTAAGATCAAAGCTGCTGTCGTTACCGACAATCTTGCTGCACCGGCTTCCGGCAAGGCTCATATTCGATTCCTCCATTTTAGTCCAAATGCACCGGCTGTAGATATTGCCATATCAGGAGGACCAGTTGTTTTCGCGAATAGAAGTTTTAATGACCAGGCAATGAATGCAGGTGTAACAAATTTCACTCCGGTAGATGCAGGAACATATACATTCCAGGTGCGTCCGACAGGTACGCAAACAATAGCGCTTTCCGTACCCAATGTTACATTAACTGCTGGAAAGATCTATACTGTTTTTGCAAAGGGTTTTTTAAATGGAACTGGCGCACAGGCACTGGGTGCACAGTTAATTGTCCATAACTAGGGTGTTGGAAAAACTACAGTTTAAGTGTGTGGAGTTTGCAGTACGGAACCTGTTATTTCAACAGGTTCCTTTTTTATGTAACATTTTCACAATGCGATTCACAAATGTTTTCGACAAAGTACTGTTTTGGATACTACTTTGAAAATACGCAACCCGAGTTTCTGTATCGTTTTGTCATCTATTGTTCATGTCATAATTATTATTGAGAATACTTTTTAATTAATGAATATTCTAGTATGACTTCCTGACCTTTTTCCTTATGCCATTTACAATCACTTCATCATCAAAATACCCCCATGTTAAATCTTGAGGTAGTTTAGACTGGAAATAAAGCGCTTGTTGTAAGAATATTCCTGGATCGGCTTTCGTGAAACTATTCTCTTCTTTTGATGAAAGTGAATCATTAGAATAGAAGTACCTGGATGCACAGTTTTTACATGTAGATTTAGAAGGAATTACCGTTACGGCGGTCAATTTATTTAAAGCAAAAGAATATATCACCTGAATTCCCTTATCTGGCTTTTTTGGATTGTAGTATTCGCGTATAGACTTAAGCCTTCTATTGGGTTCGTCAAAATAATAGGAACGACTCATAGTGCTTTTCTTCCCTGAGGCATTCACGGTATCGATAACCTCAAACATTAACATGATATGATCACGAGGCGTAAACTTTTTTGCTTTGTTAATAACACGCACGGTGTCTAGTGTTTGTGCACGAACATAGGTTCCAAGTGTAAGCACGATTAACAAAAGAATTAGGCTTTTCATAGTTTTATTTTTTATCTCATAACGAATCAGAGTGTGGTATAATTGAAGTTGTGTTACTTGTTTTCTGTCATGCTGGATTTCGTAAACAATTCCTTGAAATTTTCCCTTTGATGGTTGAACGTTTAATAAAGTTCGAGACTTTGAATTGTCAATGAAAAGGGTCGAATTCTTCCCATGCCTTATGGCAGAGGCCGTGACAGACCAGTGCTTTCATTTGAATTACTGCACTTTAAAGTGATGGCAAACCATTTTACTTAATGTTGAAAGTTTTATGGTTGTTGGCATTTATTTAATTGTGTAGTGGTAGAATTACCAGCACTGATGTAAGGTAAGATTAAAAGAAGGGCAATGGTGTTAAGTATCTGCTCTAACCAGTGTATGTAATTAGCTCGCCCTTTCAAATAAGTAAGTCATGCAATATAATCCTACAATTATGTAAGATTGATCGATTAAGGTTTTAATATAGTCCTCGAAAAATCCGAACTTTTGACTGGTCGTTTTACCCTGTTATACACAATCAGGGACCTATTGAATTTTTCAGTATTTGGTTCGAATTTTTCAAACCATGGGGCTACTACTCCTCCCATCATGTGTGCTAATGTTACGAAGACGTGCATTTGAGTTTCATTCCGAACTGCGAAGAGCCTGCAGTGGGACTTAATATATCGTTCTCAACTACTCTATCAGCCTCACCGGTTATAATCAGTGATCATCCATTTGTTAAGGCAGCGAGTCGGGCGAATTTTTGTAACTTCCTCTTGGTTCACCATGAAATGGAAATTACTAACACTGCTTGTGCTGACAATAACAACAATGGTTGTTATTAGCTCCTGTTTTAGTAAGAACAGTGTCGATAAGATGCCCGAAACCGTCAGTTTTAATTTTCATATACGCCCTATTCTTTCTGACAAATGCTTTAAATGTCATGGACCCGATGTAAACCAAAGACAGGGACAATTCCGGCTTGACATTGCTGATAGCGCGTTTGCTCCTTTGAAAGAAACTAAAGGGGCATTTGCCATAGTGCCGGGTAAGCCGGAAGAATCAGAACTTTTTAAACGCATCACTTCAACCGATCCATCTTACATGATGCCGGATCCTGATTCACATCTTGGCGCATTGAATGAGCATGAAATCAAATTGATTAAAAAATGGATACAGCAGGGAGCTCGCTATGAATCTCACTGGGCATTTACAGCGCCAAAGAAAAGTCCGTTACCAACTATACGTGAAAAAGATTGGGTAAAGAATGAGATCGATTATTTCATTTTACAAAAACTGGATGAAAGGAACCTGTCGCCCAATGACGAAGCCGATAGGGAAAGATTATTAAAAAGAGCTTCATTGGACCTTACAGGCCTGCCTCCATCAATTGAGTTGATGGACAAATTCATGAATGACAAATCAGCCAATGCTTATGAGAAAGTAGTGGATGAATTAATGAACATGCCTCAGTACGGAGAAAAAATGGCAGTTCACTGGCTGGATGTTGC
>CAZCKF010000123.1:0-8022 GCA_964499155.1 uncultured Chitinophagaceae bacterium | reverse complement strand
GCCTGGTTATTCCAAAAAAAGAAGAAGCTAAGCAACGCCCTCCAAGACAAATACAAATTTCCTAACAATAAAAAAGTGGATGAGAACCATCCACTTTTATTTTTTCTTTTATGATCGCAGCTATCCGGCAGCCGCAGTTCATAAGGTTGAATTGATTGGGTACTGTACCAAAATGATGGATAAAAAATTTATGCCACTTACCATTAACAAGAGAGAATAACAACGAATGAAATGTGAAAGGTGAAAAGTGAAATATGCAGGTAAACATATTTCTCTTTGCATGGTTCCTTGCAAGAAAAGACAAAAAAAATGGATAACAGATCATGTTATCCATTTAAGAGATTCAAAACGATTACTAGTCATCTTTTTTTACCTTACGTTCACCGGTTTCACCATCAATCTTAATCTTAGTATTACCATCTTTAATTTTAATGTCGCCGTCTTTTTCCACTTCTTTCTTATAATCGCCATTTTTTATTTTGTATTCACCATCTTCTGATTTCACCTTGGAATCATCGTCAAATTTGATTGTTACATCATCGGCAAATACATAATCACCATCGGCTTGTTTTACAACTTTACCATTGATGATCTTTCCTGTTTTATTATAAATGGTGTCATCCGTCCTGGTATCTACGTAAATGGTAACAGGCTTACCTGTTTCTGCATTCACCATAAGTCCTGTTTCAGGATCTTTTTCAAGTTCTACGCGTTCCCCGCTATTTAAATCAAGGTAACGGGATTCAGAATCGCAGGATGCCAGTGATCCAACGGCAATTGATCCTGCAATTAAATAAACTAGTGTTTTCATATTTCTGATTTTTATTAAAAAAAATTTGCTTTTTAAGGAAGAAAGCCGCCCAAAGGCAGCTTTCTCATTTCAAGGGATACGTTTATGATTATGTTTTCGGTTTCGGGTGAACTCCAAGCTGATTTAAATCCAGTCTAAATATCCTTTCCAATCCTCAAAAACACCTTTCAAAAAGTACGGATTTCAAATTCTTTACTCCTTCCTGCATAAGTCAACTTAATTGTCCTTTTCTTTTACATCACCATCCTTATCAATCTTCGTTTTTTTATCGCCATTCTCAATTTTCATATCGCCATCCTCATCAACTTTTATTTTTGTATCGCCAGTTTTCATTTTCCATTCGTTGCCATCACGTTTTATTTTCGTATCGTCTAGTTTCCACTTCCCATCATCTGACCTGATGATCATGTTATTGACCACATATCTTCCGCTTCCGTAAATTGTATCTCCAGTTCTTGAATTAATATAGAAATCAACAGGTTCATTTGTTACACGGTTGATCGTTCTGCCCTGGCTCTGGTCATACCACAAATCCACTTTTTCACCAGAACTTAAATCTACGTAACCTGCATTCGAAGACGAGGTAGATAAACTACCTGCATTATTCTCTTCAACTGCTTTTGCTGTATCCTCATTCGTACCGGTTGTGTCCGCATTGTCATTGCAGGCAACAAACGCTGCCATTGCAAAACCACACAACCAGAATTTATTGAATTTCATACGAACGATTTTGTTACCACCACTATGGCAATTATCAAACCATGAGCTTAAATATTCAAAAACAATCGGATATTTACGATCACTATACAGTTTGTGTCTAAATAATTCCCCAGATAATGCTCAATTGAAAATGGTTAACAAAAAGCCTTGGCAATGAAATGGCGGAATGAACAATGGCACTTCTTTTACGTTATTTAATTATGCCAGTCCTTCCTGATTTTACCCAACCTCAATGGTTTGCAATTGCAGTTGTTGTTTTTTTCCTTGTAATAATTGGAAGATATTTCCTGATCGCTGGTTTATTTGATCTCGTTTTTTATAAATGGTATAAATCTTCCTGGAGTCACAGAAAATTAGGGACAAAGGATTATGCACCAGGACAATTCAGAAGAGAAGTTTTCTGGAGTATATGTACTGCGATGATTTTTTCATTTGCGGGAGCTGTAACATTAATTATTTACCAGCGGGGACTTACAGCAGTATATGAAAACATACATGCCTATCCCCTTTGGTATCTGCCTGTCAGCCTCATTCTATCAATGCTGGCGCATGAGGTATATTATTATTGGATCCATCGGTGGATGCACAAGCCGGCCATTTTCAGAATTGTACATAAGGTCCATCACGACAGCAGGATTACTTCACCCTGGACTGCTTTTTCGTTTCATCCTATTGAAGGACTTCTGCAAGCGATAGCACTACCCGTCATTCTCATTCTCATTCCCATCCATCCATATGTTCTGGTGGTACAGCTTGTTATTATGAGTATCAGCAGCGTCATCAATCACCTCGATATAGAAATCTTTCCCCGAAAGTTTTATAAAAACCCGATTGGAAAATATATTATCGGCGCAACCCATCATGCATTGCACCATCGTCAGTACAGGTACAATTATGGATTGTACTTTACAATCTTCGACAGATTGCACCGGACTGAAAGCCCGCTGTATGATAAACAGATTGCAGAAGAAATAAAACCGATAAGATGAGAACGATTCCCCGCTCCGTAGTCAATGCAACGTTTGCTTTAGTAGTTGCACTGTTTGTACTTGGACAGTTTGCATTTAAGGAAAAAGCAGAAGAGAACAAAAAGGCAGAGCCGAATGTAAATCAATGGTATACTCCGGAAATACCATCTAAAATGGATTTCGCGGGGGAAAATGTTCCGCTTGATCGTTGGGATATCAGAGAGAGGCTTGACCGTGAATTACTCATCAATTATTATGGTCAGAACAACATTATTTTCCTCATCAAACTTTCCAACAGGTATTTTCCAATAATTGAAGAAAGATTGAAAGCGAATGGAGTTCCAGATGATTTCAAGTATCTGTGCATTGCTGAAAGTAACCTGATGGCCACTGCTACATCAAGAGTGGGAGCCGCTGGTTTTTGGCAATTTATGTCTGGCACTGCCCCAGGATATGATCTGGAGGTAAATGAATCAGTTGATTTTCGTCGTGACCTGTTGCGTTCAACCGATGCAGCCTGTCAATATTTAAAAACAGCGTACAACAAATTTGGTAGCTGGACTGCAGCCGCAGCTTCCTACAATTGCGGAATGGGTGGTTACAATGGCCAGGTAACTTTTCAAAAAACAAGTAATTATTATGACCTGTTATTACCTGAAGAAACAAACAGGTATATGTTCAGAATTCTAGCATTCAAACATATCATGCAAAATGCAGAAAGTCTTGGATTTAAAATCGATGATAAAGATTTATATCCTCCCGTTAAAACAAGGACGGTTGTCGTTACATCAACTGTTCCGGACCTTGCTGCGTTTGCAATCCAGCATGGAACCACATATAAAATGCTGAGGATATTAAATCCATGGTTGAAAACGAAATCACTTAAAGTAAGATCAGGTAAATCATATACGATACATCTTCCAGCTTAAAAGGGGCAAAGGTTTTATAAGCAGTCGGAAGTATATTTGGGTTCAACAATCACCACTCAATTGAACCTAATGAGATTGCTGTTAACCTTCATCTTATTTATTTGCATGTCTAGCATAAATGCGCAGGATTATTTTGTAATAATTGGAACATATACTTCAGGAAAAAGTGAAGGGATCTATATAAACAAACTGAATCTTAAAACAGGAATACTTTCCCCTGTTAGTAAAATACAAGCAAGCAATCCTTCTTTTCTTGCTGTTTCAAATGACAGAAAATTTGTTTACGCTGTAAATGAAAATGCCGGACCCGAAGGTGGTCAGGTGAGTGCATTTGCATTCAATTCGAAAGCAGGCACACTCAAACTTTTAAATACAACGCCAACCGGTGGAGATCATCCCTGTTACGTTGATGTAAATAAAAAAAGAACCCATGTTATTGTAGGGAACTACAGCGGAGGAAATCTTTCAGTTTTCCCGGTAAAGGGAGATGGAAGTCTTGAAAATTATAGCCAGCTTATTCAACACTTTGGTAAAGGTCCAAATACTGGTCGTCAGGAAAAAGCACATGTGCATGCAACAAAATTTTCGCCGGATGAAAAATATGTTTATGTACCTGATCTTGGTATAGATGAATTGAAAAAATATTCATTTAACCCGGCTAAAAAACAGGCTTTGCAATTAAAGGATTCGATTGTTGCATTTCCAGGAAGCGGGCCAAGACATTTCACCATACATCCAAATAAAAAATTTATTTACATCATTGAAGAACTAACAGGAACAGTTTCCGTTTACAACGCCACATCCAAATCATTGATGCAAAGGATCAGCACTCATCCTGCAGATTATACCGGGACAATCGGAAGTGCGGATATCCATGTGTCACCTGATGGAAAATTTTTATACGCAAGCAATCGTGGTGATGCAAATAATATTGCAATATTTTCAATTGCTACAAACGGAAGACTTTCCGTTAAAGGATTTCAATCTACACGTGGGAAAACACCCAGAAATTTCACCATAGATCCAACCGGCAGTTATTTGCTCGTTGCAAACCAGAACACAAATAATATTGTTGTATTTAAAAGAAATAAAAAAACCGGGTTGCTTACAGAAGTTTCACAAGTGGTAATCCACAACCCTGTGTGCCTCAAATTGGTGAAAGTGGGATAATTCCTCACTACAGTACAAACTGCTCCAACTTATTTGTTTCCAGTTAGAAATACGGCAATTTGTTGCATGGCACAACTGTTGTTTGACACATGATAACAAAATTGTGAAAAATGAAACTTCATATAAACGAAACACCACAGGTAGCAGTTCATCGGATTAAACCCGATGACGAATTTCCCAATAATGAATGCCTTCCGGTAGTTCATTATAAAACAGTATTCACTTCAATGGAAAAGGATGTGCTGGAAAGGGAAATGAAAAAACGCTTTGAAAAAAACAATTGGACAAACACATGGGTTGATTCCATTTACCAATATCATCACTATCATAGTAACACACATGAAGTGCTTGGTGTGTGCAGCGGTCACGCCAAAGTGCAGCTCGGAGGACCTGATGGGGTAATTGTTGAATTAATGGTGGGTGACGTCCTGGTATTACCAGCGGGTGTTGCTCATAAAAATGTATGCAGTTCACCAGATTTTACATGTGTCGGAGCATATCCGGATGGAATTGAATATGACATTAAGAAAGCAGATCACAAAGAATTCTCAGAAGATCTTGAATGCATTAAAAACGTTCCGCTGCCCGAAACAGATCCGATTTTTGGAAAGGCCGGATACGTTCTCGAACATTGGATGATCAATGAAGAGATACTTATGTAACAAGAAGCCCTTTTACAAGACTGGTCCATTGTAATTTTGATGCGCCTGCAGTGGCGCCGATGCCGAATAGAAAATTTCTGATTTTATCGATTTTCTGTTCGGCATTTGTATTTGGTTTTTCATTTCGGCCATGAACTTCTGCATTTACTTCCAAACCCTTTTGACGTACAACAAATGAACTGCTTGCTTCTTCTGTAAAAAAGTGTGCGATATCCGGGTTTGCATTATTTGGATTTGTTGCTGGTCGTACTGTTATACAAACAACACCTTCGTTGCCATTTATTTTTTCTTCAATGCATTCAATTTTTACCCAATCATATCCTTCGCCGGTTGCGGAACCAGGTCCCGGAACGTCAATTTTGAAATGATCACCCTCCTGTGCATTTCTCTGGATTTCTTTTCCATCTGAATCAGTAAGAATGAATTTGCTGCTCGCCGCGCCACATAAGGTATGCCAGTTGTTGACATCCAACAGGAGATCTCTTGCCTGCAGGAATGCAGACCTTGCATTTGCAAGCGAATCAAAATTCTTTTTTTCAATAACATCCGTTGCAGCGCCGGTTTCCTGTACAGGTATTTCTGGTTTCATATAGAAACTAATTCCATTTGTATGCCACCGGTTATTGGAAATTCTCATACTTGCATACAATAGAAAAATTTCCTTTCTTTCCCGCACCAAAACTCAACACATGAGAAAGATTATTATTGCATTCCCGTTTTTATCCATTTTAATGTTCGTTTTCTTTGCTGCCTGTTCAGACGGCGCAACGCCTGAAATCTCCCAAACAGAAACATCAGCTGCAGATGATTTTGATTACATCCAAAGAGGAGATTATATTACCAGCATCAGTGGCTGTAATGATTGCCATACACCAAAGATCTTCGGTCCCACCGGCCCGATGTTCGATTCTACACGGTTGTTGTCAGGACATCCAGAAGGATCTAAAATGCCGCCCATAAATAAAGAATCACTGCAACCGGGGAACTGGATTTCTTTTTCTCCTGATCTCACAATGACTGTTGGTCCCTGGGGAATTACCTATTCTGCAAACCTTACTCCTGATACTGCAACAGGAATTGGATTGTGGAGTGAAGCAACTTTTATTAAGGCGCTGAGATCAGGAAAGCATGCGGGAATGGATAATGGAAGACCCATTCTTCCCCCGATGCCATGGCAGGAAGTAGCTAAAATGACCGACCAGGATTTAAAATCAGTGTATGCCTATTTACGTTCGCTTCCACCAATAAACAATCGTGTTCCTGGACCAATGGCGCCTGCAGATGTAGAAAAAATTGCCAAATAAAAAATATGCTATCCAGACTCAGGTGGCCGGTTATGGCATGATGTTTTACCTGTTTAAAGCATAAATCTTGAATTATGGACAGATTAGAATTAAAAGGCAGCTGGAACGAGCTTCGCGGAAAAGTGAAGCAAGCTCACGGCGACTTAACCGACGATGATCTGAGATATGAAGAAGGAAAGGACGAAGAATTATTGGGACGCTTACAAAAGAAACTCGGCAAAACCCGGGATGAAGTAGTGAGCTGGCTCAGGTCACTCGGATAACGAAAAAGCCTCTTCTGACGAAGAGGCTTTTTAATTTTGGATTTTTGATTTTGGATTTTAGATTGGGCACTCCTAAATCGGAGCCTTTTGTAATCCTTGAGAAAAAATCGAAACGCCCTTTTGATTTTGATAAACATTGAAAATGGTATTTTGATTTTTGAATAATCAGCAAATCAAGCATAGTAGATACCTTTGGTGCAATTTTTAAAATGACAACTTCGAGATCTTTCGTAAAGCCACTGTTTTAGTGACTCTTCGAAAATCCAAAATCAAAAATTGTTTTGCATTACGTTACCGCAGAATCCATTGCCAAATCCTTCGGCATTAAACCGCTTTTTTCAAACCTCACATTTCATATAAACGAAGGAGATAAGATTGCGCTTGTTGCAAGAAATGGAGCAGGCAAATCTACGCTGCTGAAGATGCTTGCTGGAAAAGAAGTTCCTGATTCGGGAAAGATCTGGATTCATAAAGATGTGGAGATAGCGATGTTTGAACAGGATCCGGAATTTGATGAGAACAAAACTGTTGTTGAAAATATTTTCTTTCATGATCATCCTGTTTTAAATGCAATACGTGATTATGAACTCGCGATAGATCAGCATGATGACAGAAAAATGCAACAGGCTGTTGCAAAAATGGATGAACTGGGGGCCTGGGATTTTGATGCAAAAGTGAAACAGGTCCTCACCCGACTAAATATTCATCACCTTGATCAGCCAGTAAAAACATTAAGTGGAGGACAACGCAGGCGAGTTGCACTCGCAAAAACATTGATCGCTGCTGGATTTGAACACCGACATATCCTGCTCATAATGGATGAACCAACCAACCACCTCGATGTTGAAATGGTTGAATGGCTTGAACATTACCTGAACAAAGAAAATATTACGCTCGTACTGGTTACGCACGATCGCTATTTTCTCGATTCAGTTTGCAACGAGATCTGGGAAATTGAAAATGATGAACTCTATTTCTATCATGGAGATTATACCGAATACCTTGAAAAAAAAGCCGCAAGAATTGAAAGTGAGGAAGCAAGTGTTTTAAAAGCACGCAATACATTCAGAAAGGAACTTGAATGGATTCGCAAGCAGCCCCGCGCACGAACTGTAAAATCCAAAAGCAGGATTGATGCTTTTGAAGATGTAAAAAAGAAAGCACAACAAAGAATTGAAGCTGCAGACCTTCAATT
>CAZCKF010000122.1:3908-8022 GCA_964499155.1 uncultured Chitinophagaceae bacterium | reverse complement strand
GGTTCCAATTTCAACAGTGCCTGCCACCTTCTTTCAACAATGAAGAATTCAGTGCAGTCAGACAGGGTGATACGGTTGTGATCAAATTTCAGAATGTAAATCCACCAGATGGTGTATTGTTTGATATCACCATCGATATTGATACGTCGCCCCGATATAATTTTATTACGATCAACGAAAGCACCTTCCCGATTGTACCAGCGGGCAATTGATATGAACAGGATCGATGCACTTTTTGCCAGGAAACAAAAGAACATTCTTAGTGTTTTTTGTACTGCAGGTTATCCGCAAATAGACAATACAGTTGATGTATTAAAGTCGCTTCAACAAAACGGAGTTGACATGATCGAACTGGGCATTCCTTATAGTGATCCGCTTGCCGATGGTCCGACTATCCAGCAGAGCAGTGTACAGGCAATTAATAATGGAATGTCGATCACCACCCTATTTGGACAGCTAAAGAATGCCAGGAGAGAAATTTCAATCCCTTTGATTCTAATGGGATACCTGAACCCTGTAATTCAATTTGGAATGGAAAAATTTTGTGAAGAGGCGGAAAAATGTGGTATTGATGGATTGATCCTGCCTGACCTTCCGGAAATAGAATTTCAAACAAAATATAAAAAGCTGTTTGATCAGCACAACCTTAAATTTATTTTTCTTGTTACACCTGATACTTCTGCAGATAGAATTCTTTTGCTTGATCAATTGAGCACGGGTTTTTTGTATGCAATAACATCTTCTTCTACCACAGGTTCTGGAAAGAATATGATAGATGTTGAACAATATCTTGAAAGATTAAATAAAATGAATTTAAAAAATCCGGTAATCGCTGGGTTTGGAATCAGTGATAAAGAAAGTTTTCAAAGTGCCTGTAAACATGCCGCTGGTGCCATAATTGGAAGCGCCTACATAAGGGCATTGAGTTCACCAACCAATATTGAAGAGACTACAAGAACATTTTTATCCCATATCAATGGATAATAGAATTGTTATTATAAAATACAATGCCGGCAACGTTTTATCTGTTCAAAATGCTTTGAAAAGGATAGGCCGGGTGGGTATTGTTTCAGATGATCCCGATTTAATTGTGAATTCCAGTCATGTAATTTTTCCCGGCGTTGGTGAAGCAAGTACTGCGATGCAGTACCTGAAGGAGAGAGAGTTGGATAAAATTATTATCTCTTTAAAGCAACCTGTGCTTGGAATATGCCTGGGTATGCAATTGATGTGTGAGAGTTCGGAAGAGAACAATACGCAATGCCTTGGAATATTCAGTGAAAAAGTAAAACGGTTTCCTGCGGGCAGTTTAAAAGTTCCTCAGGTAGGATGGAATTCAATTTCACAATTAAAATCTGCTTTATTCGAAAAGGTTGAGGACAACACTTTTGTGTATTCCGTGCACAGTTATTATGCTTCGGTGGGAAATGATACCATTGCCACTACAGAATATATTGTACCCTTCAGTGCAGCGCTTTCAAGAAATAATTTTTATGGAGTTCAGTTTCATCCTGAAAAAAGCGCTGATGCAGGTGAACAGATACTTAAAAATTTTATCGAATTATAAATGCAGATCATTCCAGCAATTGATATCATTGAAGGAAAATGCGTTCGCCTGGTCGAAGGAGATTTTAAAAGAATGCAGGTGTACAACAATCATCCACTTGATGTAGCCATGAAATTTGAGGATGCCGGATTGGAACGATTACACCTTGTAGACCTGGATGGAGCCAGGGAAGGCCGGGTGCGAAACTGGAAAGTTCTGGATTCAATAGCAGGCAAGACCCAGCTTAAAGTTGATTTTGGGGGTGGAATAAAATCGGAAGAAGATGTAAGGATTGTTTTTGATAGCGGAGCCATCATGGCGACCATTGGAAGCATTGCAATTAAAAATGAAACATTGTTTATTGACTGGATCAAAAAATATGGTTCAAATAAATTTTTTCTTGGTGCTGATGTCCGCAATGAAAAAATTACAATCAGCGGATGGCAGGAAGATACACTGATTGATGTTTTTGATTTCATTGAAAAATACCGCCAACTTGACGTTCTGAATATATTCTGCACAGATGTCAACCAGGATGGAAAACTTGAAGGACCAGCAATTCGATTGTATGATAAAATTGTAAAACGTTTTCCTGATGTCGCATTTGTGGCAAGCGGAGGTGTTTCATCAATCGAAGATGTTTTTGCATTACAGGAAACAGGTTGTGCCGGTGTGATCATTGGTAAAGCGATCTATGAAAACAGGATTACGTTAAAAGAACTTGGCCAGATAAACTCAAATCAAACAGGTTAATATGTTGTGTAAGAGAATTATAGCCTGTCTTGACATTAAGGATGGAAGAACTGTAAAGGGAACTCGGTTTGTCGATCTGCGTGATGCTGGCGACCCGGTAGAACTGGCGGCACATTATGCGAATGAAAGCGTTGATGAACTTGTATTTCTTGACATCACTGCATCCACCGAAAAAAGAAAAATACTCACCGACCTGGTTAAACGTGTAGCATCCAGGATCAACATTCCATTTACAGTTGGTGGCGGAATAAATGAATTGGATGATGTGTATCATCTGCTATCCAGCGGAGCAGATAAGATTTCAGTTAATACGGCGGCAGTAAAAAATCCGGAGCTGATAAGTGAACTTGCACGAGAGTTTGGAAGTCAGTGTGTGGTTGTCGCTATCGATGCTCGAAAGGAAGAAGATGGAGAATGGTATGTATACCTTTACGGAGGAAAAAAGAATGCGCACATCCGTTGCTTTGAATGGGCTAAAGAAGTTGTTGATCGTGGTGCGGGTGAGATTCTATTAACATCGATGGATCATGATGGAACCAGGAATGGATTTGCGGTTGACCTGACTGCGTTGCTTTCGAAAAATTTGCCGATTCCGGTAATTGCGTCCGGAGGTGCGGGCAATGTAAATCATTTCGAAGAAGTTTTTCGTGCAGGAGCTGATGCAGCGCTTGCTGCCGGTATTTTTCATTTTAAGGATGTGCAAATTCATGAATTGAAAAGAGAATTAAAATCAAAAGGTATTGAAGTCAGGATATAGCACATTATAAACTTTACCTAAACGAATCGATACCTACCTTTCCTGATCAAATTATATTCCGTGAAAGTTGATTTCAAAAAATACAGTGATGGCCTTGCACCTGCAATCGTACAGGACTTCAAAACCCACAAAGTGCTGATGCTTGGTTTTATGAATGAGGAGTCATTGAAAAAAACCGAGCAGACGGGCATGGTTACATTTTACAGCAGGTCAAAGAAAAAATTGTGGACGAAGGGAGAGGAGAGTGGCAATCGATTACATGTAAAACAAATGCTTGTCGATTGTGATAATGACACATTATTGATTAAAGCGGATCCTACAGGACCTGTTTGTCATACCGGTGCAGATACATGTTGGAGTGAAAGAAATCATACTGAAGAATTCCTTCATTACCTGGAAGAGATCATCGCGCTTCGGAAAACCAGCAATGATGACAAATCTTATGTAAAAAAGCTCTTTGCTGAGGGTCTCAATAAAATTGCACAAAAGGTTGGGGAAGAGGCAGTTGAGCTTGTAATTGAATCGAAAGATGTTAACAGGCAGTTATTTTTACAGGAGGCTGGTGATCTTCTTTTTCATTTTTTAATTTTGCTGCAGGCCAAAGATTGCAGGTTAGACGATGTGATCCAAATCCTTAAAGAAAGACATCAACACAGGTAAGTATGAAACGTATTCTCATTGCATTATTGCTGGTGCCCTTTTTTGCACCGGCACAGAAAACTTCAACCAAAGGATTTACGATTAACGGGACTATTACCGGGCTTGCAGAAGGCTCGATCGTAAAGATTACGCGTACGAATGACACCAACGTTATAGCATCAGGAAAAGCCACTGGCGGGAAGTTTTTAATAGATGGTTCCCTGACAGAACCTGGTTTATTCTGGTTAAAACTTGGTAACGAACAACCACAACACATTTATCTAGAAAATTCTAAGATCACGATCGCTGGTAATCGAGCAGATCTCCGTAAAATGAAAGTAACGGGATCTAAATCACACGATGATTTTGTTGTATTCCAGCAAATTTTTAATCCCCTTGTTGGTGATCTGAATGGTACT
>CAZCKF010000122.1:0-3898 GCA_964499155.1 uncultured Chitinophagaceae bacterium | reverse complement strand
AAGAATATGATTCATTGATCAGGAAATACCAGGACATTAATATTAAAATCCAGAATGAGATCGATGCATTTATAACAAAGCGACCATCTTCATATGTTTCTCCTTTCCTTCTTTTTGTAACAGCTGAAATGATCGATGATGTTTCTAAGCTGGAAACACGTTACAGCAAACTTTCAGAAACTATTCAGAATTCTGAAATTGGGCAAAGCATGAAGAATTATATTGCCTATCATAAGGTTGGAGCTGTTGGCACAGAAGCAATTGATTTCATTCAGCCTGATACAGTTGGTGTTCCTGTTTCGCTTTCTTCTTTCCGCGGCAAATATGTACTGGTTGATTTCTGGGCAAGCTGGTGCGGACCCTGCAGGCATGAGAATCCAAACGTTGTTGCGAACTATAATAAATTCAAAGAAAAAAACTTTACCGTTCTGGGTGTCTCCCTCGACCGACCAGGTCAAAAAGAAAAATGGTTGAAAGCAATTGCTGATGACCAGTTGAAATGGACGCAGGTAAGTGATTTGAAATGGTGGGAAAATGAAGCCGCCCAGGCCTACCGCATTTCAAGCATTCCTTATAATTTCCTTTTAGATCCAAATGGCCGCATCATTGCAAAAAATCTTCGCGGACCGGATTTGGAGACGAAGCTTTGCGAAGTGCTGGGGTGTAATTAAATTATAACTTTAAACTATAAGCTGAAACCTCCGTTAGAGGATGAGCTGAAGTCTGTTCGCTTCACGCTGCTCGCTGCACGTTGCCGATCCTATGTTTTGGCTTTTGACCACTCATAAAATACTTTTCAGCCAATTGTATTAAGTGTTTTAGCTTACCAATTCCAAAATTGATTTTTATGAAGAAAATGCTCATCATGGTGTTTGCGTTTGCGACGATTTGTGCAAATGCACAACTGACAACGACAGCAAGCGGAGGAAATAAACGCGCATCTGTAAAAGAACAAATCGGACTAACTGATGTTACAATACGTTATGATCGCCCGGGCGTAAAGGGACGTGAGGGAAAAATCTGGGGTGAGCTTGTACATGTTGGATATACAGACCAGGGATTTGGAACTGCCCGCCAGGCACCGTGGCGCGCTGGTGCGAATGAAAGCACTACCATTGAATTCAGCACGCCGGTTAAAATAGAAGGAAAGGATTTGCCAGCAGGAAAATATGGATTCTTCATTGCGTATGATCCCAACCAGTCAACACTCATTTTCTCCAAAAACAATGGTGCATGGGGAAGTTATTTCTATGATCAGAAAGATGACGCATTGCGTGTGACTGTCAAACCACAACAACTTGCACAATCTGTTGAATGGTTGAAATATGAATTCATCAACCAGACTGATAATTCTGCAACAATCGCATTGATGTGGGAAAAACTCATGATCCCCTTCAAGGTTGAAGTGGATGTTGTGAACGCACAACTCGACATTTTCCGACGCGAATTGCTGACTGATAAAGGATTTACCTGGACCACCTGGAATCAGGCTGCTAATTATGCATTGCAGCGAAATGTCAATTTAAATGAAGCATTGTTATGGGCTGATAGTGCAACAAGCACAACTTTTGGTGGAAACACAAATTTCCAGGCATGGGCTACCAAGGCACAAATACTCGAAAAACTTGGCAGGTCAGCAGAAGCAGATGACATTATGAAGAAGTCATTACCACTTGCAAACATGCAGGAGATACATGGTTATGGCAGGCAGTTACTCAATATGAAGAAGAACAAGGAAGCACTGGAGATTTTCAAAATGAATCACACAAAAAACCCAAATCAATTTACAACACTTGTTGGCCTTGCCAGAGGTTATTCAGCAAATGGTGATTACAAAAACGCATTGAAGTATGCTAAACAATCATTACCACTTGCACCAAATGCGCTCAATAAAACAGCAATTGAAACTGCAATTAAGAAGTTGGAGGAGGGTAAGGATATGAACCTCTAATGTTTGAAGATTTTTTATGCTTGCCGCTGCACGCTTATCGCTTCATGCTGTGTACCCAAAATTCTGTTGCGAAAATTAATCACAAAGAAGGTAAGTAAATACTCTACGATGCCCGGGTGGTATCCTGATCGAGTTGTTCTGGCGTAAGATTTGCCGGATTTACTTCTTGGGCATCTTCGCTCCGATAAATTGAAATCCTTTCCCGATATACTGATCGGTTATATCTTCCACTAAGCCCTGCTCTATCAGCTCTTGAAGCCTCATGCGACCGGATGACTTCTTGGAAGATTCGCTGACCTTCTTCTCTTGAATCTGGGCTGCCGAGGTATTCGCCTTGCCCATTAATGATTTTTGGTTTTGCTTAATAACTATGTGCAAATTTAATTATATTTTCTGTATTCCACATCCGAAATTTAGAGGGATACCGTGTAGCGAGAAGCGTGAAGCGACTGAATTTAGACTGATTCTTTTTTTCCAGTACGAAGACTTCGGTAAATCGCATCCACCACCTTCATATCCCTCAACCCCATTTCACCTGGCACCCTCGTCTGCTTTTTTTCCTTAATGCAACGAGCGAAATCATCCATCTGCGCTGCTTGCTGGTTGGTCTGTGGAAAATTCATTGGCCCTTCAGGAGTGCGGCCAACAATTCCACCATAACGATAAGCTTGTGATAATTCAAAATTTCCCTTTTCAGCTTTTACTTTTAGGTGGTTTAGGTTTTTGTTATAACTCGAAATTCCTTTTGCGATTGTACCGGATGGAAATTCCAGTTCGAAATAAATTGTTTCGTCCACTTCCTTAAAGAAATCAGGTCTTAGTTTTTCTTCTCTTGCTGAAACAAAAACAGGTTCTTCACCGGTAACATATCGTGCACCCTGTATTGCATACACGCCCATGTCCATCAATCCTCCTCCTCCGGCAAGTGCTCTTTTCAAACGCCATGCATTGGGATCACCACCGTACGTGAAACCATTCGCACAATCTATTTCAAGCAACTTTCCATAAACTTTTTGCTGGCCAAGCCGCATCATTTCCTGGTTGTGTGGTTCGAAATGCAACCTGTAACCAATGGAAAGCATTCTTTTTGCCTGCTTGCATGCATCAATCATTTCGACACATTCCTGTGCATTCATTGCCATCGGTTTTTCACAGATCACATGTTTTCCTGCTTTTGCTGCACGAATGGTAAATTCTTTGTGCATGGCAATGGGTAATACAACATAAACGATATCAATTGCACCGTTGTTTGCAATTGAATCAAAATTGGAATAATTGTAAATGTTGTTTTCTGGTATCTTGTACCGTTCGCTCCAGGATTTCGCTTTTGCAGGTGTACCTGTAACAATGGCTGACAGATAACAATCTTTTGTTTGTTGTAATGCAGGTGCAAGCTGTCCACTGCTGTAACTTCCAAGACCAACCAAAGCTATCCCCAGTTTTTTATCATTATTAGAAGACTTGTCCATGCATCCCAGTTTTTGCGAAAGAGCAATCGATGCAAAAGTCATTCCGGCAGACGAAATAAAATCGCGACGTGATTTCATAGTAAAAATTTCTGATGTCTGAAACTCTGTTGTCTGATCAATATCAAAACATTGATATTAGCGGCAAGTCATAGGAAACACTAACTCGTACTACGATGGACACTGGACCTTGGAGCTTGGACTTTAATGCAATTGTCTCTTATACATTTGAATTGCATTTTCAAACCCATAGTATAGTGCATCACAAATAAGCGCATGACCAATGCTTACTTCATCTAATCCGGGTATATGGTGTTTTAAAAATTTCAGATTATGGAGATCAAGGTCGTGGCCTGCATTTAAACCAAGCTTCATGTTTTTTGCAACCGTCGCTGCCTTTACATATGGTGCTACAGCTTGATCTTTATTTCCGGATGCAAAAGTTTTTGCATAGCCCTCTGTATATAATTCTATTCTGTCC
>CAZCKF010000121.1:7764-8030 GCA_964499155.1 uncultured Chitinophagaceae bacterium | reverse complement strand
AGTTGGCGTTCACGCTGCTGACAATGGAAATTCAGACGCAGCTTTGACTGTAACAGAAAATCGTGCTCAGGCTATCAAAGCATACCTTGAATCTAAAGGCATTGCTTCTGATCGCATAATGGTGCAAGGTTATGGTTCAACACAGCCAATCAGCACAGGTACAACCGCTGCTGAAAGAGCTAAGAATACGAGAGTTGAACTCAAACTGAGCAACCATTAATAAACAGAACTCGTCAGTAAAAGAACAGCTCCGAAGTCGGGGCTGT
>CAZCKF010000121.1:0-7754 GCA_964499155.1 uncultured Chitinophagaceae bacterium | reverse complement strand
CATGTTCAACTCAATCAAAAAGTCCACCGTGATCCTGTTTTGCGGTTGTTTAATTTCTACCGGACTTTTGGCTCAAACCTCTGTAAAAGAGGACGTACCCAAAGGATGGCATCTGAAAGATGTACAAAAAGATGGATTTCATGGAATCAGCCTTGACAAAGCTTATGAAATTGTTAAAGGCAAAAAGAGCAAGACTGTTATTGTTGCGGTAATCGACTCTGGAATAGACACTACCCATGAGGACCTGAAACCAGTATTATGGCGCAATCCAGGTGAAACAGCCGGAAATGGTATTGATGATGATAAAAACGGATATGTGGATGACGTGTATGGCTGGAACTTTATTGGCGGTCGGGATGGAAAAAATGTAAAAGAAGATTCCTATGAAGTAACACGTGTATATCATAAATACAAGGACAAGTTTAAAGATGTTACAGATCCTTCAACCCTCAGCAAAACAGACCAGGACATATACAAAATGTGGAAGAGGGCCGAAAAACAAACAGTTTCCCAGGATAAGAATGAGGGAGTGAATGTATTTGTCATGAAGAAAGCACTGGATGCTGCTGTTAAAAATGACAGCATCCTGCGTGTGGCTATGGGAAAACAATCTTATACAGGAACCGATCTTGAAGGTTTTTTGCCAACCACTGAAGAAGCTAAAAAAGCCAAGGGTGCTTTGATCTATTTGTTCAAAGCCAACAATATGATGGATATTAAAAATGAAGAATTCATCCAGGGCTTTGGTGATTATGTAAGAGGGGAAATGAGAAAAGCGGAAGCTGCTACCACGGCTCCTAAAGATTACCGCGGTGAAATTGTAAAAGATAACTACACAGATTTTAATGACCGTTTTTATGGTAATTCTGATGTAATGGCAAATACGCCATTCCACGGAACACACGTATCAGGAATAATTGCTGCAGTTCGCAACAATGGCCTGGGCATGGACGGTATTGCAGATAATGTAAAGATCATGAGCATCCGTGCTGTACCTGATGGTGATGAGCACGATAAAGATGTTGCACTTGCAATTAGATATGCTGTTGATAACGGTGCACAAGTAATCAATATGAGTTTCGGAAAGAGTTTTTCTCCCGAAAAAACATGGGTTGACGAAGCTGTTCAATATGCACAGAGCAAAGGTGTTTTACTTGTACATGCTGCAGGAAACGATGGTTCAAACATCGATACCACTGATAATTACCCCAATCCAGTTTTCAAAACTGATGGCGTTCGTGCTCCAAACTGGATAACAGTTGGCGCGAGCGGCGATCCGAAAGCTGGTGGACTTGTTGCCGGATTTTCAAACTTTGGCAAAACAGAAGTTGATGTATTTGCTCCTGGTGTAAAGATTTATTCAACGATTCCTGGCGGAAATACATATGGTAGTGCACAGGGAACAAGCATGGCGAGTCCTGTCGTTTCTGGTGTTGCCGCTCTTGTACTTTCCTATTATCCTGAACTGAGTGCTGAACAGGTGAAGTGGGTGATTGAAAAATCTGCTGCCCAATCAGCAACTGAAGTAGTCAATCCAGCAACTGGAGATCCTGTAAAGTTGAGTGAGATCAGCAAGACAGGTGGTGTAGTAAATGCATATGAGGCGATCAAACTTGCAGGAACGCTGAAAGGTGAAAGAAACAAACAGGTTCAACCTGGAAAAACAACGGTGAAAGAAAAGAAGAAAGATTAAAATCTCCTTATAAAATTGAAAGCCTCACTTTTTAGTGGGGCTTTTTCTTTTATGGCTGTTGGCTTTTGGCTGTTGGCTATTAGAGCTCGCTCCAATTGCTTCGCAACGGCATTGAAGCTTTGATCGTGAAGTTCAAACAGTCTTTTTATTATAACAGATTATTCAATGCGAAACTAATTTTTCACGGCTTTTCCTAATTGATATAATATCATTTACTTATTGCCTATTCTATACCTCCAACAGCCAAAAGCCAACAGCCAACAGCTTTCTCATTTCATTTTATAGAAATAAAACAAGAATCTATACATTGTATTTCCAAACATTCATCCATGCGACCAGATCTAAACCGCGTACCGGAATATTTTCACCAGTACATAGTTCAGGTAAAACAAAACAATTTTGTTGACGGGTTTAAATGGCAGGAAGAAAACTTTATTAAATTCCTCCAATCAATTCCGCCTGACAAATATGATTATCGCTACGCAGAAGATAAGTGGACCCTTAAAGAAGTGTTGCAACACATGATCGATACAGAGCGTGTTTTTAATTACAGGGCATTGTGGTTTGCAAGAAAGAATGAAACACCATTGCCAGGTTTTGATCAACTGATATTTGCCGCGAACGCGCCAATTGATCATCGCACATGGGAAGATCTTGTTGCGGAATTCCAGGCCGTACGGAAAGGCACTGAGATGTTGTTTGGTTCATTTACCGAAGAAGAACTTGATCAAACTGGCACAGCGAGTGGCAATCAACTTTATGTACTGGGAATAGCATTTATCATTTTAGGTCATGTTGAACATCATGTACGGATAATTAAAACCCAGTATTTGGTGAATCATTCAAATGCGGTTAGTATTTAATGGATACAATTTTGAAATAGCTGTTGGCTTTTGCCCGCCCGGCTGACGCCAGTCGGACGGGGCTGTTGGCTTTTGGAGCCACATAGCGGGCATTTAGTATAGGTTATGCCCACTGGCACTTAAGTAAAGAAAGTTAATACATTGGACCTATAAACATCCAACAATGCGACCAGATCTGAGCCGCGTCCCGGTGTTCTATCACAACTACATCGCACAAGTTGCAGAAGATAATCTTGGCGAGGCTTTTAAGGCACAACACAAAACGCTGTTTGAATTTTTAGCTTCCATACCTGGTGAGAAACATGATCATCGTTATGCTGAAGGAAAGTGGACTGTAAAGCAATTACTCCAGCACATGATCGATGCAGAAAGAATTTTTGCCTATCGTGCATTGCGTTTTGCAAGAAAGGACAATACCCCGCTTCCTGGATTTGATGAAGTGTTGTATGCGAATAACGCAACGGCAGAGGATCGAAAGTGGAGCGACATGCTCGATGAATTCAGGGCTTTGCGCATTTCAAATGAATTTATGTTCCGGTCTTTCAATGCCGAACAATTAGAACAATCCGGAAATGCAAATGGAAACCCGGTATATGTTTATGGTTTGGGGTTTATAATGATTGGACATGCGCAGCATCATGGGAATATATTAAGGGAAAGATATTTGTAAGAAGCTATTAGCTGTTGGCTATTGGCTTTTAGAACTTAGCTGTATTGCTTCGCATCAGCATTTAATCATTAATTGGCTATGAACGGACATTTCATTTTTGATTGTAAGCCATTTCTTTTAGAACATTCCTAAAGAAAGTATTTCAAGAAAATAAAGAATGCTCAAGCTTTTTAAATCAGTGGGATAAGCAGATGTGTAACTATTGAAAAATGTTCTAACAGCCAATAGCCAACAGCTAAAAGCTATAACGAAAAAGCCCCGCCGAAGCGAGGCCTTTAAAAAATATTAAGAGTTCCTAAAAAGGCTTTTTACCATCTGTTGGTGCCTTCACCAGGTTACGTTGAGTAACCATATCATTCACCACCTTTGCTGCCTGGTCTACATAAATATCTTTTCTTAAATTTTTCAACCAGTTGTTGTAACGCTCTTGTTTATCCTTATCGTTTGGATATTTATTTTGATCCTTGGCCAGGTAATTAATATCCATTTCATTGGAGAGCTTCATCAATGCGCTCAATTGCTGTACAGTTGAACGAACGAGTTTTTGATGTGCCCTGAACTTATCAAGATTTAATGGCATTGGTTTTTCGTTCTGCTGTGATAACCACAGGCTGTTTTCTTTTATTTTCTTAAAAGCTTCAGTTGTATCTGTACGCTGGCTGCTTAGAGCGCGTAATGCTTTTACGTCATATCCCGCTTTCCACTCAGCAAATGCTGCTCTTGAAATTTCATCCCATGGTAATGCATCCGGATCATCCTTCTCGCGGAATTTTAAATGTTCAAAATTGTCAGGAAGAACGATATCAGATGTGACTCCTTTCAATTGAGTGGAACCACCATTGATGCGATAGAATTTCTGCAGGGTCAATTTAATAGTACCCAGTTCGGAATTGCTGTTCAAAAATCCTGATGCAGGATCCAGTCCAAGATTTCTTTGAACCGTTCCTTTACCATATGTTGATGTACTTCCTATTACCACACCGCGATTGTAGTCCTGGATAGCAGCAGCAAATATTTCCGATGCAGAAGCACTGAATTCATTTACCATTACTGCAAGCGGACCATCATATAAAACCTGGCGGTCTTTGTCACGGAGCACACTTGGTTTGCCATCACGATCCTTAACCTGAACAATGGGTCCCTCTTCAATGAACAATCCAGCCATTTGCACAACATCGTACAATGAACCACCACCATTGTTGCGTAGGTCGAGGATTACACCATCAATTTTTTCTTCTTTTAATTTAATGAGTTCTTTAGCCACATCCACTGCGCAACGGCTTCCATTTGGATTGTCAAAATCCGCATAGAATTCCGGAAGGTAGATGTATCCAATTTTTGAATTCTCTGTTTTAATAATAGCACTACGAGCAAAGGTTTCATCCTGCACGATCTCATCTCGTGTGAGTGTTACTGTTTTAATTGTACCATCCTGTTTGCGAAGAGTCAATTTTACATCAGTGCCTTTTTTACCGCGGATCAGTTTCACTGCATCTTCAACTACAAAGCCGGTAAGGTCAACAGGATCTTCTTTTCCTTGTGCCACCTTCATGATCACATCACCAACCTGTATCTCTCCTGATTTCCATGCAGGGCTTCCGGTAACAAGACTGTTGATCTTGATGTTTCCTTCATCATATACGAGTGAAGCACCGATACCAAAGAAACGCCCGCTCATTTGTTCGTCAAAATATCTTTTATCAACCGGTGGAAAAAACGTTGTATGCGGATCCATTGTACTTGTAATGGAATTCACATAGAGGTTGAATTTATCGTCATCAGTGAATTTGAAGCGGTAGCGTTCAAAGGTTCTGTCCATCACCTTCATTACTTTTTCACGCGCTTCTTTTTCAAGTTGTATATCAGTTTTTACAACAAAACTGTCCTTGCCCTTATTCTTTTCTCTTGTTTCAAGCGATTCTGCATAACGATCGAGGGCCATATATTTCAAACGCTTTCTCCACATCTCTTTGCGCTCTGCAAGCGTTTTTGGAAAATCTATTTTCTCATCATCGAGAACGATCGTTTCGTCTGTTGTAAAATCAAACGGTTTGTCAAGGATTTCTTTGTACAACAACGATGCTTCTTCCATGCGCTTGTTGAAGATCTTACCTGCAGCAAGGAAAAACTCAACTGGTGCCCCCTTCAATTCATCGTCAACCCTTGTTTCGTATTTTCTTAACTGATCAATGTCAGATTGAAGCAGAATATTTTTATTCGCGTCCAATTCGGACATGAATTTTTTAAACACTTTTCTTGAAAATTCATCATTGATATCCTTTGGACTGTAATGTCCTTCAGAAAGCATATCTCCAATGGATTTCATTATCCTTTCATATTTGGAAGGAGGTAAACCGCTTCCATTGCCCATTGTCTCAAACGCCAGGAAAGTACCGGCAATCAACAACACAATTAAGATGGGTAATCTCTTCATATTCATGAGGTATTTAAATGCTTTGCGCATACAATCAAAAATAACGCAAAAAACAGGCTTTTCTTGTTAAAGATTCCCTGTAAAGACGGTTAATGATAAACGGTTGAAATCCATTTTAGATTTCAGATATTAGATTTTAGATTTATTGGCGATAGTCATTATTATCGATCATTTTAATGGCACCTTTTGATACACTAAAAAGTGTTTTCTTAATCGTTTACCACGAAGCACTTGATGCCTGATTCCTGAAGACTGATGCCTGATGCTTGACGCTGCTTGATGCTTGATGCCTTAAGCTTGAATCTTATCCTGGGCCTTGTATTCCTGAATCTTTCTTAGACCTTGTTTCCCTGAACCTTTCCTGGACCTTGTATTCTTGGACCTTGGACCTTTTTATTTATATTTGCTGCCCTCAAACGGTGGTTATAGCTCAGTTGGTTAGAGCACCAGATTGTGGTTCTGGGGGTCGTGGGTTCGAGCCCCATTAGCCACCCCAATTTGATTTTTGATTTTGGATTTTTGATTTTGGATTTGGTTTACAGGTCCCGAAAATTCATTCTATTCGCGATACTCTGCAAAACAATCTGTGAAATCCGTTTCAATCTTTTAAATCCGTCTTTGAGATTTTGGTCCCAAGTGCTTTCGGGATTGGATTTGTTTAACGCGTCAAAAGACTCTCTGCAAAACAAACTCTGTGAAATCCGTTTCAATCCTTTAAATCCGTGTTTCAGATTTTGGTCCCAAGTGCTTTCGGGATTGGATTTGTTTAACACGTCAAAAGACTCTCTGCAAAACAAACTCTGTGAAATCCGTTTCAATCCTTTAAATCCGTGTTTCAGATTTTGGTCCCAAGTGCTTTCGGGATTGGATTTGTTTAACACGCCAAAAGACTCTCTGCAAAACAAACTCTGTGAAATCCGTTTCAATCCATTAAATCCGTGTTTCAGATTTTGGTCCCAAGTGCTTTCGGGATTGAATTTGTTTAACGCGTCAAAAGACTCTCTGCAAAACAAACTCTGTGAAATCCGTTTCAATCCTTTAAATCCGTGTTTCAGATTTTGGTCCCGATAGGTATCGGTATTGAATTTGGTTCACAGGTTCCGATGATTTATTGTAATTATGTTATTGCATCTAACAAACACAATCGATGTAATCCTTAAAAATTATTTTTTCTTCTTTTTGTTGTTCGGGAATAAAATGGATTTTCAAGCTTCGGACAGGTCTCACAGCTTTTATAACACTCGCAGCGCTCGCAGCTCGAAGCTCAAAGCTCGTAGCTAATTGTGACTCCTTATGCAGCAATATCACATGCATACAGGTTAATTAAGGTTAACATCAGCCACATTTCCCTGTCATGAATCACTATACCCACTTATCATCATTGTATTTTTGCATGACTTGAAATCCGTGACCTTTGCACAGCTTTTATAAAAAACATTACATGCACAAAATTTTATTACTGGCAACAGTATTCTTTACCTCAGTAACCCTATTTGCACAACAACCCGGAAATGGCGCTGGAAACCGCTCAGGAATGACAGGTCGTATGTATGGTCGTATTGTTGAGTCAACAACAAATAAAGGTATTGAAGCTGCCTCTGTGCAGTTAATAGCAATCAGGATGGATTCTGTCACCAAACAAAGAACAGAAACCATTGTGAATGGAATGTTGACCATGGCAAATGGCGATTTTTCTCTGGAAAATGTGCCTGCAATGGGACGCTACACATTGCGCATTTCTGCAATTGGATTTCAGCAACTCGACCAGCCTGTATCTTTTATGGGCGAAGGAGGACAGCGTCCGACTGACATGATGAGTGCTCTAGATAAAGACCTGGGAAACATTAAACTCAGTGTGGATGAAAAAGTGCTTGCTGGAGTTACTGTTACTGCAGAAAGACCCTTGCTTGCATTGGGAATTGACAGAAAAGTATTTAATGTAGATAAGAATCTGGTGTCTGCAGGAGGTACTGGTGTTGATGTAATGAAAAATGTACCATCTGTTAATGTTGATATTGATGGTAATGTAACACTGCGCAACAACGCTCCACAGATTTTTGTCGACGGCAGACCAACAAATCTTACACTTGAACA
>CAZCKF010000120.1:0-8124 GCA_964499155.1 uncultured Chitinophagaceae bacterium | reverse complement strand
ACATCCACCGCTAACAGTCCAACAGGTAAGCACCTCTTTGCATCGAGTACTACTTTTTTATTTAATGAACACCATGGAAGTGAGCCGCGCATCATTCATGAAATGTGGGACAACAACATGCACCTGATGAAATTCAGGAAGAAAATAAAAGCGGGTGAAACATACAGGTTTACCATTGCAGGCGCATCTATTGCAACTGCACATCATGATGATCCGTTGAATGAAGCAGAGCGTTATGCGATCTTCTGTAAACTTGAAGGAAGAGAAAGGTTATTGCAATTTCATAATCGTGCCTGGGATGAATTGTGGAAGAGTGATATTATCATCGAAGGGGATGATGCATCACAACGAGCCGTTCGTTCAGCGCTGTACCATTTGTATTCTTTCGTTAGAGAGGGCACTGCCTATTCCCCTTCTCCCATGGGATTGAGCGGACTTGGATACAATGGTCACGTTTTCTGGGATACTGAATTATGGATGTTTCCAGCCATTCTTGTTTTACAGCCAGGTATGGCTAAGAGCATGGTTGAATACAGGTACCAGAGACTCGAGCAGGCGAAACACAATGCATTTGCACACGGGTATAAGGGTGCTATGTTTCCCTGGGAAAGTGCTGCATCGGGCAATGAAGAAACACCGGTGTGGGCTTTGAGTGGACCATTTGAACATCACATCACCGCCGACGTTGCCATCGCTGCATGGAATTATTATGCAGTTACTCAGGACCGGGAATGGTTAAAAGAAAAGGGTTATTCCATTTTAAAAGAATGCGCTGATTTCTGGGCGAGCAGGGTTGAACGAAATGGCCCTGGTAAATATGATATAAAAAATGTTGTGGCTGCGGATGAATGGGCAGAGAATGTAGACAACAATGCTTTTACAAATGCCGCAGCAAAAGCAACATTGAAATATGCAACCGATGCAGCGAAAATAATTGGGGCTACGGCTAATCCGGATTGGATGCATGTATACACCAACATTCCGATCTTAAAAATGGAAAATGGTGTTACACGCGAACACGCAACGTACAAGGGAGAAGGAATAAAACAAGCGGATGTTAACCTGCTTGCCTATCCTTTGAAAGAAGTAACCGATCCAGCTGCCATTCGCAAAGACCTTGAATTTTATGAAACACGTGTTCCGGATGAAGGAACTCCTGCCATGACACACGCCATCTTCACAGTTTTATATTCCCGTCTTGGAAATGCCGATAAAGCATGGAAATTTTTTACTGAAGCACACAAACCAAATGAAAAGGCTCCTTTCGGTGTTCTTGCAGAAACAAAAGGAGGCACGAATCCATATTTCGCCACTGGTGCCGGCGGTCTTCTTCAGGCAGTTCTTAATGGCTTCGGCGGAATTGAAATTACCCCGGAAGGTGTGGTACAGGTAAAATCCGTGCTGCCAAAGAACTGGAAGAAGTTGACGATAACAGGGGTGGGGAAGGATGAGAAGACGTTTGTGCGGGAGTGAGTGGATGTACGAGGTACGATATACGATGTACGATGAACTTTACAGGAGCGTTAGGCTTATAGGTATAATATAGACTGTAACGAAGCATTGGACATTCAATGTACGATGTACGATGTACGATGTGCTTTACCGGAGTGTGAGGCATGTAGGTTTGATTTAGATGTAACGAAGCATTGGACATTGGGTATTGGACATTGGACATTCAATGTGCGATGTGCTTTGTAGGAAGCATCAACTCTTACCTAATAATCTGGTTTAGTGGAAGGTTTGGACATTGGTTATTGGACATTCTTGAAATTTCTGAATTCTAAAGCTTCCTGCAAGCCACAAAAACTTTCATTGATTATTATATGCAGGTGGTTGAGGCTTTTAACCTGACGCTTTAAACTTCCCTTGACTTATGCACCCTGAACCTTCCTTATCTCTTGTATCCTGAATCTTTCCTGGACCCTGGACCTTGTATCCTGGACCCTACAAAAAGTAGCTTTTTGCCGTAATCCGTAGAAATGTTATCTTTCTTGCGTTGAAAACTGCTGCAGCCATATTCTTCCTGCTCATTCTTGCATTTAACACCGTAGGGTATCGTATTCTCTTTAATTACCTCGAGCAAAGAGCCACTGCCCGCATTGAAAAAAAGGTGGATGCAGGACATTACGATGAAAGAGAACTGGTTGAAGTTAAAATTCCGTTGCAGGCTCCCTATTATTCAAGTTGGAGCGATTACGAAGCTCATTACGGTGAAACCGAATTTGATGGGAAGCATTACCGTTATGTAAAAAGAAAAATTGTCGACAACATTTTATACCTGCTCTGTATTCCAGATTTTGAAAAAAGTGCCATCCAAAATGCAGGTACAGAATATTTTGTAATCAATAATACATCGCAGGATCAATCAGGTTCAGATCACCTTCCCGTTTCGATGAAACTGCTGATGTCGGAATACATTGCTCAGCATTCTGCAATTCTTTCTGCTCCGGAATTACTTGTCAATACAATACGTACTGCATTGAATAGTTTTATGCATTCTCAAACAAAACCCTCACTTCCTGGCCAACCTCCGGAAGCAATAGCGTAACAACAATCCAAAAACCGTTACCTATTTTCTTTTTCTAAAATATTTGTTAGGATGAATTTGATGAAGTGGCTTTTGCCTGCATGCTGCCTGCTTGTAATTGGCTGCAACCAGGAAAAAGCAAGTGATAAAAAAGCGTTTGCAGATCCACACCTGTTTGCAAAAACAGTAAAGGAATTGAACAACGTGGTGCTGCAGAATAATTTTCCTCCCATGATTGCGAGCCGCAATTATGCATATGCGAGTATTGCTGCTTATGAAGTAATTGCTGCGGGCAATACAGAATATAAAAGTCTTGCAGGTCAAGTCAAACATTTAGCAGCTCTGCCCAAAGCTGATACGGCAAATGTGAATTTTCACTTTGCATCTCTGCTGGCGTTTTGCAAAGTAGGAGAGGCAGTAACATTTCCCGAAGGCAGCATGAGTGGATATGTACAGGAATTAATGGAAATAGCGGACAGTGTTGATATGCCTCAAAAAGTGAAGACAGCTTCACAGGCATTTGCCAACCATGTTGCGGATCATATTTTGAAGTGGAGCAAGGGAGACAACTATCTTCAAACCCGGAGCGCCGCAAAATTTACTGTGCTGCAACAGGAGGGACGTTGGGTACCAACTCCTCCAACATATGACCAGGCATTGGAAGCTCACTGGATGGAAGTAAGACCGATTTTAATGGATTCATGCTCGCAATTCAAACCTGTCAGACCTCCTGCTTTCGATTTAACAAACAAGAATAGTGAATTCTATCAGGCATTGATGGAAGTAAAATCGATTGGCGACAGTCTTACAGATGAACAAAAACACATTGCTGATTTCTGGGATGATAATCCCATGAGAAAAGTTGTTGTGGGACATGCGATGTACACGGTCAAAAAGTTTTCACCTCCTGGTCACTGGATGAACATTGTTGGCATCGGTGCAAAAAAGGCGAATGCGAATTTCGAAACTACCGTAATGGCTTATGCGCAAACAGCGATTGCATTGTTTGATGGATTTATTAGTTGCTGGGATGAGAAATACAGGAGTAATTATGTAAGACCTGAAACAGTGATCAGTAAACATCTTGATGCTAACTGGTCACCTTATATCCAGACGCCGCCATTTCCATCTTACACAAGTGGTCATTCAACAGTATCTGCAGCGGCTGCAGAAGTGATGACATCGATTTTTGGAAACATACCCTTCAAGGATACATCCCTGCTTGAATTTGGAATTGGCAACAGGGAATTTCAACATTTTCGTCATGCTGCACAGGAAGCAAATATTTCTCGTGTGTATGGCGGTATACATTTTCGTTTTGATTGTGACAATGGAAATGCCAGCGGAAGACGTCTCGGTGAATACATCGTGTCACGACTGAACATGAACACAAAACCTCAATTAACTACTAATAACAACTAAAATGAGAACAATCCTACTTCTTTTCGCTGCAATCATATTTGTAACTGAGTCGAATGCACAGGGTTGCGTAGCGATCCGCAGCACAGGTGGCACATGTAATCTCAATCATGCTGATCCATCTGCTGCAAAAAACTGGCAGGTTGCAGTTAACTACAGGTATTTTAAATCATTCCGTCATTTTGTTGGAACAGAAGAACAAAAAGAGAGAATGGAACATAACACTGAAGTAATCAACTGGCAGCATACAATTGATGTTGGTCTGGTACGTCAATTCAACAACAGGTGGTCCGCTTCATTGAATCTTCCCTTAATCGCCAATAAGAGATCTTCCTTGTATGAACATGGAGGTAACAGTGCCGGACAGGCAGCCCGTCATAATACACATGCAAGTGGTATTGGTGACATGCGTTTAACTGTGTATCGCTGGTTGTTCAATCCGGCAAAATCTGCAAAGGGAAATATCCAGGCAGGAATCGGAATTAAATTGCCAACCGGGGATTACCAGGCAACAGACTTTTTCGTGAAAAATGATTCAACACAATTGCTTGGACCAGTTGACCAGTCTATTCAACCCGGTGATGGCGGAACAGGTGCGACATTCGAAGCGAACGGATATTATGTTTTTGCACGCAACATCAGCGGTTATGTAAATGCGTATTATTTATTGAATCCACGCGAACAAAATGGTGTTTCAACTGCACGTGGTGGTACACCCAATGCAACTGCTGTGCGTTATGTAACTCATGTTATGAGTGTTCCAGATCAATACATGCTTCGTGGTGGTGTGAATGTTTCTTTCGGAGAATTCACTGCATCAGGTGGTGTTCGATATGAAGCAATTCCTTCTGAAGATTTAGTGGGTGGCAGCCGTGGTTTCCGCAGACCAGGATATGTAATTTCAGCTGAACCAGGACTTTCATACATGTCAAAGAAAACAACATTGTTCCTTTCTGTACCAGTAGCACTTGAAAGAAACCGTACTCAAAGCTGGTCTGACAAAAGAAGAACAACTGAATCAGGAACCACAGTTCATGGGGACGCTGCATTTGCAGATTATTCCGTGAATATTGGAATGATCTTTAAACTTTAATCGGGCAACTTTTGAATAGAGAGGCTCTCCGCGTGGGAGCCTTTTTTTATGGCTTTTAACTTTTAGCTGTGGGCTGTTGGAGACTCTAAAGCAGCAAACTCTGAAAAATCTGGTTAATTGCCTCCAAAAGCCAACAGCCAAAAGCTAACAGCTGCATTTCCCTAATTTCGAACCATGAAACAATTCCTCCTCACGCTTGCAGTCATAATTATGGTAACACCGGCCCTTGCGCAAAAGAAAGTAAAGACCCCGGACGAGATTTATGGGCAGTTGTTTGTTGATGTTCAAATGGCGCACATATTTCCTGACAATAAAACTTTTGTTGACTGTGTACCAAAACGTGATCCCGCGCTGATCGTAAAGGATTATCTGAAAATGAAATCGAATCCTGCTGTTCGTTTCAGCCTTAAAATGTTCGTGGAGGAGAATTTTGAAATTCCGAAAGCGCCTCAGCTTAATTATGTAACACAGGAAAAAAATGTTGAATCACACATTCAAAATTTATGGAGCGTATTAAAAAGGGAAAAAGATGTTTCTGCAAAAGGTAGTTCCCTCTTACCATTACCCAATCCTTACATTGTTCCGGGCGGACGTTTCCGTGAAATATATTATTGGGATTCTTATTTTACCATGCTTGGATTGCGGGAAAGTGGTGAAACGAAAGTGATCGAGGATATGGTAAAGAATTTTGCTTACCTGATCAATACGTATGGCCATATTCCAAATGGTAACCGCAGTTATTATCTGAGTCGTTCGCAGCCGCCATTCTTTTCTCATATGGTTGAATTGCTTGCCCAGATAAAAGGTCCTTCGGTTTTAAAAACATACGCACCCATTCTGGAGAAAGAATACAATTACTGGATGGCAGGAGCAACAAAATTGAAAAATGGCGAAGCTGTATTGCGTGTGGTTAAACTGGATGATGGTACTGTGTTGAACAGGTATTATGATGAAAGATCAATTCCCCGGCAGGAGAGTTATTCTAAAGATGTTGCAACTGCAGATACCGCAGTGAATAATTTTATCATGGTTGCTTTGTTCAGGGATGCTGCACATCAAAAGCAGGCCACAGATGAATACCGTAAAAAGGTGTACAATCATTTGTTTGCAGATGAAGAAAATATTTCAACCATTCATACTTCAGATTTTATTCCAGTCGATCTCAATTCACTGTTGTATCATCTTGAAAGCCTTCTCTCACAGGCTTATCGTTCCATGGGAAACACAAAAAAGGGGAAAGCATTTCAATACGCAGCGGACAAAAGAAAAACCGCAATTGATAAATATATGTGGTCGCGCGACAAAAGCTGGTTTATGGATTATGATTATGTAAATAAAACTTTGTCAAACAGTCCAACACTCGCGGGAATGGTTCCTTTTTTTACGCAGGTAGCACCCAAAGCAAGAATTGAATCTGCAAAAGCAATCCTTGAAAAAGATTTTTTAAAGCCAGGTGGTGTGGTTACAACATTGCACAATACCGGGGAACAATGGGATGCACCCAATGGATGGGCTCCTCTTCAATGGATGACCATTGAAGGTTTAAACAAGTATGGAGATAATTCACTGGCCACAGAAATTGCATCCAGGTGGATACAGTTAAATGAGAAAGTTTTTCAGAATACTGGTAAGCTGATGGAAAAATATAATGTTGTAAATACAGATCTTGAAGCAGGTGGTGGCGAATATCCCTCGCAGGACGGATTTGGATGGACAAATGGTGTGTTGCTTGCATTGAAAAAGAAATACAGCTCCAGTTTACGCGGATTTTAAGCCGACGTTTTATTCATGCGAAAAATTGTACAGGCCCTTTTACTAAAACCCGTGTTGTGGTTTGCTGAACGTTTTGCTTCAAAGCCTGACAGAGCAAGGATATACAAAGCACTTACTGATCTTCTCAATAACATCGAGAATCACAAAACGGCGAAAGGCCTGATTGTTCCATTTGAAATGGAACAGGCAAAGTTTATAATCTTCTCTGATCAGCACAAGGGAGCAAAAAATGGAGCTGATGATTTCATGTCATCAGAAACGAATTATGTGGAAGCGCTGAAGTACTATGAATTGAATGGTTATCATTTTATTTCACTGGGTGACAGCGAAGAATTGTGGGAAAACACCGTTTTTGCCGTACAAAAGCACAACAAGCTTGCATTTGAAGCGGAAGGGAAATTCATTTCCAAAAATGCATTTATTAAAATATTTGGCAACCATGATCTCGATTGGGGTAATGATCCGTTTGTGGACCTGTACATGAAAACTATTTATAAGGAATCCCTGAAAGTGTATGAAGGAGTATTGCTTCAGACAACTGTGAATAAAAGGAAATTAAAAATTCTTTGTACGCATGGGCACCAGGGTGACAAACAAAGTGATGGTAACTGGTTCAGTAAATTTTTTGTTGCCAAGATTTGGGCACCGCTTCAAGCTTATTTAAGAATAAATCCAAACACACCAGCGTATGATTCCCGCTTGAAAACTTTGCACAACAGCATTATGTATGATTGGTCTGCAGATCAAAAGGATCTGCTCCTGGTCACTGGCCACACGCATCAACCGGTTTTTGAATCACTCACTCACCTTGAAAGACTGTATCGCCGATTGCGCATTGCGGAAAGAGAAGGGAATCTTGAAGAAATTAATGGATTGAAGAAGGAAATTGAGATCAGGAAATTTCAGTTAACGGGTAATGACCTCGGATTTATTGGCATGAAACCTTGTTATTTCAATTCAGGATGCTGTTGTTTCAGTGATGGTGATATTACAGGTCTTGAAATACTCCTGGGTAAGGTGATGCTGATCAAATGGAAGTTAAATAATGGCATTCCTGAACGCATTATCCTTGAAGAAGTTTCCCTGATTGAACTGGAAAAATTACTTTAAACACCAGCAGGCAATAAATGCCAAATGACTGCGAAACTCTGGAAGTTCTTAGTAAATTAGGTTATGCGCGGTTACCGGAACTTATTCCTCCTTTTCCTTTTTATTTCCTTTACTTCTGTTGCGCAGGAATATGCATTCGTGCATTATACACCAAAGGATGGACTGGTTAACAGTCGTATTCGAAAATCATTTCAGGATGCTA
>CAZCKF010000119.1:0-8148 GCA_964499155.1 uncultured Chitinophagaceae bacterium | reverse complement strand
TCCAAGCCGTACAGCAGATATTGAAAAAACACTCGTGGTTGGTGTTCATGGTCCACGTGAAGTATTTTGTTTTCTCGTGGAAGAATAAAAACTGATTGAATGACTATTCCACCTGGTAAAAAAATCTATTTTCTTTCTGATTTTCATCTTGGTGCTCCTGATCACCGCTTAAGCCTGCAGCGTGAAAAGATCATTGTTGATTTCCTCAAGAAGATAAAACCCAATGCAGCAGAAATATTTATCGTGGGGGATATGTTCGACTTCTGGTATGAATACCGGAAGGTTGTACCAAAAGGTTATGTAAGGTTGCTGGGCACACTCGCAGATCTGACTGATTCAGGCATACCGGTTTATTTTTTTGTGGGTAATCATGATATGTGGATGGATACATATTTTCAAAAAGAACTGAATATCCCGGTGTATTTTGAGCCTAAGGAATTTCTTTATAACGGAAAATCATTTTTTGTTGGACATGGCGATGGCCTGGGACCTGGTGATCACGGATACAAAAGATTGAAAAAAGTATTCAGGAATCCATTAAGCCAATGGCTTTTTGGTATACTGCCACCCAGGGCCGGAATGGGATTAGCCAATTATCTCAGTCGAAGGAGCAGGGCTGCCACGGGTCAATCTGAAGAAAGTTTTTATGGTGAAGACGGAGAATGGCTGATCCAGTACAGCAAAGAGAAATTAAAAGAAAAAAAATATGATTTTTTTGTGTTCGCCCATCGCCATTTGCCCATTGATTTTCGTCTGAATAGTGAAAGTCGCTATATCAACCTGGGCGACTGGATTCAATATTTCACCTACGCCGAGTTTGATGGCAATCATTTGGAATTAAAATCCTGGCGTGGAATGGATGAGAAGATCGTTAGAAAGTGAGTTTGAATTGAAATATTTATTTACAATATTATTATTCAGTGTATCAATGGTGATTGATGCACAATCGTACAAACTTACCGGTACCGTACTGGCCAGGTAAAAAAGCTGAATGCTGCCACCGACTCAGTCGCCGTATTTAATGAGTTAAGAAAATATGGAAAGGCCACTGTGCTGGATGTTTCCAATCCAATGAGATCATTGTTGTATTACCGTGATTATTCAACAGTCATTTTGCTTGATCGACTTATGAATACAAGGACAACGATCGATCTGCGTGATGCAGGGGTTTTCCAGGTAAAAGCGATCGGGCTTTCTTATGACAACAATGTTTGGGTTTATGATGAAGTGGAAAACAAACTGAAGAAGATATCCGAAGAAGGAAGATTGATCAGTGAAACGCCTGATCTGCGACAGGCAATTTCAGAAGCCATCTCACCACAACACATTATTGATGCAGAAGGAATGGTTTACCTGTATGATTCATTAAAAGGCCTTTATGCGTTTGATTATTATGGAACGCTGAAGAAAAAATATTTTATACCAAACTGGCAATCACTTCGTGTTATTAAAAAATCAATTCTCGGCGTGTTGAACGATAGTATTTATCGTTATGACATGGATACTTTTGTTTCCCGGCAACATAAACTACCGGCTTCGATCAGTAATGCAAGAAAAATTTATTTTACAGGGGAAAGGATCTATGCATTGAAAAATGATGCGCTGGAGATTTACACTGTGAAGTAGCATGAGTAATTTTGCCAGTAATAATAATTCATGAATGACTTTCTGAATCAGGTTGTATTCGACAACCGGGTATCAAGTTACCTGCTTGTAATCGGCAGTATCATTTTTGTCCTGTTAATCAAAAGAATCATTTCACGTTTTTTTGCGGGCCTGCTTTTCCTTCTTTTTCGACGTCAATGGAAGAACATAGATAAGCAGCAATTTATTTCACTTGTAGTACCTCCGCTTGAAGTTTTTCTTGTTGTATTTATTTCGATTATTGCTCTTCATAAATTGCGATTCCCATCAAGACTTGATGTAGATATTTACAATGTAACTGTAAGACAGGTAGTGCATGCATTGGGTACCATTGGCCTGATCGTCACCTTTATCTGGCTTCTGTTGCGATTCATTGATTTTATAGCGCTTATTCTCGAGCAAAAAGCAAACCTCACACCGACAACAGCAGACAACCAGCTCATCGTTTTCTTCAAAGATTTTTTTAAAGTGATCATCGGCATCATTGGTCTGGTCATGATCCTGCACTTTGCATTTGGTTTCAGAGCCGGTAATATGCTAACTGGAATTAGTATTATCGGTGCCGCGCTCGCCCTTGCATTACGCGAGAGCATTGAAAATCTCATTGCGTCTTTCATCATATTTTTTGATAAGCCTTTCACCACCGGCGACCAGGTAAAGGTGCATCATGTAACAGGTCATGTTGAGAAAATAGGATTGCGCAGCACACGATTAAGAACAGACAACAAAACATTTGTGACTGTTCCAAACAAGCAAATGGTCGACAGTATACTTGATAATCATACTTTGCGCAGCCAGCACCGGGCACTTTTAAATCTTCACTTAAGACCAAATGCAACCAGCAAGCAACTGACATCATTTATTGCAGAAGTAAATACAATTCTTGACCGGCATAAAATATTAGCAAAAACTGTAGTCCTGAATGATATAACGCCCCAGGCAATTGTGATTCTTGTTGAATTCTTTACTGACAACATTCCGAGTCATGAATTCAATGAAATGCGGCAGGATGTGAATTTGAATATTCTGCAAACAATGGAAAAGATGCAGCTTGAAATTGCAGCGGCAGAAACGCGTGTCGCGCTTACTTCTGAGCCTCCGCCGAAATAACTATCTCTCCAAGTTCCTTATCGAACATACCATATTTGCCATATTCAACCACGCGACCAATTTCTTTACCATTTTTCATAGCAATGATTGTCGGAACGTTCGTGATTTTAAATGCTTCAGTTAAATGGCCGATAGATTTTTTGGAACGGTCAACACCAATAACAGAAACCTGCTTGTCTGTCACGCCGGCAGCATCGATCAGTGAATAAAACTTCGGGACAATGGTCTTGCTGTCCCCGCACCATGTGCCAAGAAAAACAACATATTGAATAGAATCTTTTTTATCCTTTAATGCATTCACAGCAGCAGCGAATGGCGTATAACCCTGCTGGTTTTGTGCATACCATGAAAAGCTCGGTTCAGTAGCAAGATCACTTCTTGATATAATCCCGTTTAATATTTTAGTACCACCTGGTTCAACTGTTGAAGTGAACAATTGAGCATTTGCCGCGATCGATATCAGTAGCACTGTAAATGAGGAGAGTAGAAGCCTTTTCATAGACTCCAAATTTACAGAACCTGGCAGTGTACGGAGCATAAATAGTGTTAATTAGGAGAGCAGGATTTGTTAAGGATTACAGGATTTTTGATGAATTTGGAATTTTGCTTTTAACTAATAGCTATCGGGATTGAATTTGGATGGAAAACCTGGGAATGCCAGATCAGTGATTAATGATATTTGTCCGAATCCCTGAACTCCTTAATCATCCTATTTTCCTATTCCTATAATCCTTCACCCATCCTTTAAATCCTGCTCAGAGATTAGCTTTTAGTTCCAGCAAAAACGCTTTTAACTTTTCAAGCTTCTGAATAGCTTCAAATTTCTGTTCCGATTTTTTATTGCTGCGTAAGTATTCGCGAGCGCCTTCGATGGTGAATTTTCTGCGACGCAAAAGATCATGTATTAATTGAAGATTTTTAATATCAACTGGTCTGAAATACCGATCGCCTTTTTTATTTTTCTTCGGTTGTAAAATGTCAAACTCATTTTCCCAGAAACGGATCAATGATTGATTCACCCCAAACATGTTTGCAACTTCGCTGATGGTATAATACTGCTTACTGAATAAAACATCATCTTCTGGTATAGCAAGCAGTGGCTCCACAGTTGCTTTTAATGATTTTCTACCACGCGTAACTTTTCTTAATAATTCAACGTCAGGAGCTACCGGCTCTGATTGTTTAATAATCGGTTCTTTAATGGGGATAGAAACAGGAGAGGCCTCTTCAAGCGAAGAAAATTCAAACGTAATCTGGGTCAGCGATTTCTCCATTGCCGTAAAATTAATCCAATGCGCAAGTACCATGCCGGGTTAGTTATCCACCGGTGTTGATGTACGATATACGTATCAGCAGAGCTGCTACAAGTTCCAAGATATAAGGTCCAAGGTCCAAGCGCTTCGTAACAATCACTTATGAAACCTACAGTCGATCAACATGAACATTGAACATGGAAAATCGAACATTGAACATTTCCATTTAATCAGCCGCGTGCTCTTTGTGAATTTATAATTTTACACTTCCCTTGAATATTGAATCTTGAATCTTGAGTCTTGAATCTTTCCGGGACCTCGGACCTTGTATCCTGTATCTTAATCCAGTGATTGATTAGACGCAGCTGCCCTTTTCAAAACCATATCAAATTGCTCTGGTGTAAGATCATTAAAGAAGAAATAAACGGGATTCATTTTTTGATTGTTCTTGTGCACTTCATAATGAAGATGTGGGCCGGTTGATTTTCCGGTACTTCCAACGAAGCCAATTACTTCACCTCGTTGTACTCTCTGCCCGGGTCTTGCTTTGATTCGCAACATGTGTCCATATAATGTTTCATAACCATAACCATGGTTAATGATCACATGATTTCCATAACCTGTATTACCGTATCCAGCTGTTTTTACAACACCTTTCGCTGTAGCATAGATCGGAGTTCCATTTGGTGCAGTGAAATCCAGCCCTGCATGCATTTTAATTGTTTTGTATATCGGGTCGATGCGGCGCCCAAAGCCTGAGGCCACTCGAGTAAGATCCTTGTTGCTTACCGGTTGTATTGCTGGAGTGGATGCAAGCAGGTCTTCTTTATTTTTTAATAAGTTTTCAATTTCGTTGTATGATTTTTTTTGAAAATTGATTCGGGCAGAAAGCGAAGAAAGTGATTCAAAGATGGACGACACAAGTTCATATTCACTCATGCTTTCAACAGCAGCAATTTCTTTTTGCTTTTCGATTTCTTTTAATCTTGCACTATCGGGAATGGGTGATGCTTCAAAGATCGCACGGTATACTTCATTGTCTCTCTTTTCCAATTCCAGTAATTCGCGGTTTACATCTTTTACCTGCTGATTTAGCTGGCGGTATCTTTCCTGGAGTATCTGATTTTCGCGCATCAGTAATTTTTCTCCCGGTGAACCAACAAACCTGAATGCAAAAAATGAAATAATACCTGCAGTAACGAGTGCTGTCGCGAGGAAAGCAAAAACACGTAAGATCTTTACATGAAGAGGAGTTTCCAGCTTTTCATACCGGAGAGAATGCGTATTATAGTAATACTTGATCTTCTTCATAATGGCTATTGGCAGGCACTTGTCGAGGTAAAAATCACCTTTGAAACAATTACCTTTGTGCGCCGCTGATTCCGGCTTTGCAATCGATTCTTACTGAATAAGAACCAGAGGCGGCAGGACGGGCAAATATAGTCGGATATACAGCAAAAATCAACCCAGTTATCATTATGACGAGTGCAGAGATCAGGGATCGTTTTTTTGAATTTTTCAGGTCAAAGCAACATGCCATTGTAGCTTCTGCACCCATTGTGGTAAAGGATGATCCGACGCTGATGTTTACAAATGCGGGCATGAACCAATTCAAGGATTATTTTCTTGGAAATAAAAAGCCCCCTCATGCACGGATAGCCGATACGCAGAAATGTTTGCGTGTAAGCGGCAAACATAATGACCTGGAGGAAGTGGGTGTGGACACCTATCATCACACCATGTTTGAAATGCTGGGTAACTGGAGCTTTGGTGATTATTTTAAAAAGGAAGCGATCGAATGGAGCTGGGAGTTACTTACTTCGGTTTACCAGATTCCGAAAGACAGGCTATACGTCACCGTTTTTGAAGGGGATGCTGCAGAATCATTGCCACGTGATGAAGAAGCCGCGAATGAGTGGAAAAAATGGATTGCAGCGGATCGCATCATCAATGGCAACAAGAAAGATAATTTTTGGGAAATGGGAGATACGGGTCCATGCGGACCCTGTACTGAAATTCATGTTGACACCCGAACAGATGATGAAAGAAAAAAAATCGAAGGCAGAGATCTTGTGAATAAAGATCATCCGCAGGTAATTGAAATCTGGAACAATGTATTTATCCAGTTCAATCGATTAAAAGATGGTTCACTTGAACAATTGCCTGCAAAACATGTTGACACAGGAATGGGTTTTGAAAGACTTGTGCGTGTGTTGCAGGGAAAACAATCCAACTATGATACAGATGTTTTTACAGGAACGATAATCAGGATTGAAGAATTAACCGGAAAGGAATATGGCGGAACAGATAAAAAATCAGATATCGCTTTTCGTGTACTTGCAGATCATATCAGGGCGGTTGCATTTGCAATTGCTGATGGACAAATGCCATCTAATACCGGTGCAGGGTATGTGATCAGAAGAATTTTACGACGTGCGGTGAGGTATTATTATTCCTACCTCGATTTTAAGCAACCTTTATTATTCAATTTGGTTGCGGTATTATCAGAACAATTCAAAAAAACTTTTCCGGAACTGCATCTGCAAAATGATTTTGTTGTAAAAGTTATTCGAGAAGAGGAAGAAGGCTTTTTACGTACGCTGGATAAAGGACTTAAGCGAATTGATGAAATGATCAAAACCGGGAATGGTAATATTTCCGGGAAGGATGCCTTTGAATTATACGACACCTATGGTTTTCCTGCAGATCTTACATCACTGATTGCTGCTGAAAATAAATTTACAGTTGACCAGGAAGGTTTTACTGCAGAAATGAAAAAGCAGAAGGATCGTTCGCGCGCAGCTTCAGTTGTTGATACCGAAGATTGGGTAATGTTGGATAATTTTTCGCTTAGCTCATTTCTCGGATATGATTCACTTGAATTAAAAACAAGGGTAATTCGCTACAGGAAAGCCACAGCAAAAGGAAAATCGGGTTACCAGATCGTGCTTGAAGCAACACCATTTTATGCAGAAAGTGGTGGACAGGTAGGTGACACCGGTATCCTTGATTTTGGTGGTGAAGTGATTGAAGTATATGATACAAAAAAGGAAAATGATTTGATCCTTCATTTTACCAATAGTTTACCACAGGATATTCAAATGCCTGTGCAGGCAAGAGTAAATAAGGAAAGAAGAAATGAAATCACAGTTCATCATTCCGCAACACACCTTCTTCATGCTGCTTTAAGAATAATTCTAGGTACGCACGTTGCACAAAAGGGTTCACTTGTGTATGATGAACAACTTCGTTTTGACTTTTCCCATTTTTCAAAAATGTCGGCTGACGAAATAAAAAAAGTTGAATCACTGGTGAATGCCAAAATACGTGACAACATTCCTGTCGTTATCAAAGAAATGCCGAAAAACGATGCTGTTGCAATGGGTGCGATGGCATTGTTTGGTGAAAAGTACAGTGATATTGTTCGCGTTGTCATTATTGATCCGCGATATTCCATTGAATTATGTGGTGGAACGCATGTTGGTTCAACAGGAGAACTCGGCTATTTCAAAATTCTTTCTGAATCCGCCATTGCAGCCGGTGTTCGAAGAATTGAGGCTGTAAGTGGCCTGCAGGTAGAAAAATATCTTAACGAACAACTTGGCTTGATCGATGAACTTAGTGATACGTTGAAAGGCTCACGCGACATTGTAAAATCCGTTCAAACCTTGCAACAGGAAAATGCTGCATTAAAAAAACGGATTGAAAAACTGGAGTCCCTGCAATTGTCTGGCATGAGAGATAAGCTTTCAGCCTCTGCTGAAAAAATTAATGGAACACATTTTATTGGTTCTATTGTAGAAGTTGGATCACCTGATGCCTTAAAAAAGCTGGCAGGCGATTTAAGAAATTCCGTTGAAAATGGGGTGGTGGTACTGGGTGCTGCCATTGAGGGAAAAGCTCATGTTGTAAATGAAAGTCTCGGTGGGAAACCTGATGCCGGTAAGCTGATAAAGGAAATTGCTCCTCTAATTAAGGGAGGTGGCGGTGGTCAAAAAAGCCTTGCAACTGCAGGCGGTTCAGACACCAGCAGGCTCCAGGAAGTGGTTTCAGCGGTACGGTCATCACTATAATCGACCATCCAACATACCCTTTAAACGGCCAACGATCCTTTTCGTAATTTTTAACAATTCCGAAGATT
>CAZCKF010000118.1:0-8152 GCA_964499155.1 uncultured Chitinophagaceae bacterium | reverse complement strand
CATTACGCTTATTTCACCGTTTGACAACACACGAAATGTTTCCATAAATGTTCCTGCATTATCATATCCAAGTGCAACGCCTGATGTTTGATTTTGTGCATGGATCTGCAGCATGTTGGATTGCACAGACATGCCGGCATCGCTTGTTCCATTTTGAAATAGGGACATCTTCTTACCATATGAAGATCCAAATGCCAATGGAGCACTGGGCGTTGTCGTTCCAATACCGAGTCGGTTCATGATCTTCACATAACCATTGATCGTATTCATGCCAAAGCTCCATCCTGTATTTCCAAAAAATCCCATCCAGTTGTCATCTTCGATTCCAATAAAACCCTGTTCGGCACTGTTGTCGATTCTGTTTAAATAAATACCAGGCGACTCAAAAAACACACCGCCGCTTCGCAGCTTCATCCTGTTTCCTACTTCAAGGATAAATTGAGGATCGGAAACACCTATCCCAACAAAACCATTTCCTTTCACCCGCATGCGCTCAGTAAAATTTGATGAAGAGCCGAAGCCAAGTACGATATCGTCTGTTGAACTGTATGTATGGATCTGGAGCAATCCGCTTTGAATGCCAATTCCATAATTTGATCCTTGCGGATTTCCATCGTCCCACAAAATAATTCTTTGTCCAAGTGGTCCACCGAAACTAAGCGGTCCTCGAGGTGTTGTTGTATTAATGCCCACATTCTGCGCTTCGGTAATACATGTTGAAAAAGTTAGCGACAACGCTATCCATACTTTTTTCATTGAGTCGATTTTTGGAGCGGGAAAAAGTAGGGAATTTTTGTTGACCAGGTAATAGATATTTTGGGTTATAATACTTTGTAAAGCTACACGCCCAAGGGCTGAAGCCTCATTGTTTCCGCTCCGCGAAAAGCAAATTCAAATAGAAACAGTTTTCGCCGCAGTACCGCCACGAGAAATAACATTTCGAATAAGTAAACTGCATAATCACGAACGACATTTCGACCTAAAGAACATCCAACAAATCCAACAATTCCAACAACCAACTATTTGCGTACCTTATAGACACATTCCCCTTTTCCGCCCCCTGCAATAATCCACGCCACTTCTGATATTCTGCTGAATACATTTTTGATCGACAAAAAATCATTTATGAGAAATATGCATTTTTTTATTGCTACAGCAATCGTATTGCTTTTGATAAAACCTGTTATTGCCCAAAACGTTGGCATCGGCACAAACAATCCACGCGGCCCATTGAGTTTTCCTGCAACCACTGGTCAGAAAATCATTTTGTGGGACGATGGAAATGTTCTGGGAAATTATTACGGCATTGGTGTGCAGGCTGGTGTGCTGCAAATACATTCATACAACATTAGCGATGATATAGTATTGGGTATTGGTTCATCAGTAAATTTTACGGAGCGAATGCGTGTGAAAGGAAATGGAAACATCGGCATGGGTACAAATAGCCCGGAGTTCGTGCTCGATGTTGCAAACCGCATGCGGATAAGGAGTGGTGGTGACCTTTCAAATTCTGCAGGACTATGGTTAAACAGAACTGATAATGCTCTTACGCAAGCTTTCATCGGTGTAGAAGACAATAGCTGGGTAGGGATGTATGGAGGCACCGGCTGGAGTTTTGGTATGAATACAACGAATGGTGATGTAAAAGTTCTCGGGCGACTTGGTATTGGTACTTCAACACCGAATGCTCCGCTGACTTTTCCTCCTGCACTTGGCAAAAAGATTACACTTTATCCTGGTGCATCAGGTGACGTTGGTATGGCTGTGCAGGGAAATTTATTACAGATCTATGCAGACAATCCCAATGCAGACGTTGCATTTGGATATGACCAGAGTGGGGTGTTTAATGAGCGCTTCCGCATTCGTGCCAATGGTGCAATCACATTAGTTGGTAACGGTGGAAATCCCGGGCAGGTATTGCAATCAAATGGAATTGGTGCCGCAAGCAACTGGGCATCTTCAACAAATACTTTGTACAACAATACCCTGGAATTTATTGATCCAACAGAAAACATGCTTGTAGAGGGAGTCACATCGGATCTCACCGGACTTACACACACATTTACATTAACTGGCAATGCAAAAGTGTTTGTTACGTATAATGTTTTCGCGGAAGCACCGTTATGTGGGTTCTGCAGTCATTCGACAGTGGAGATGTATGTTTACCTCGGAGGCAGTGATGTCGGAAGAACGAGACGCACTATATGTAATGGATGCCAGGAATCAATTGACGGATCAAAAATTATCACACTCGGTCCCGGAACGCACACCATCAGATTGAGAGCACACGTGTTTGGTCCGAATGTGAAATTGGGGGGACATTTTGTTCAGACGAAAGTGATGAATTTACAGATAATTCCGCAGTAGAAATCTTTGTGTGTACCTCGACAAGCTCGGTATGACACCGACAACTCTTCGAATCAATAGTGACTCTTCGGCTTAAGAACCATGCCCGGTTTCAACGGATTCATCCGGGCGGGCAATCATTTCAACATCCAACTAAAACTCAACCACCTTCCCATCCTCCACCCTCACCCCCAACTCTCTTCCCTTCATCATCACTTTATACTCGCCAACAGGTAATGCAATTTTTTTGCTGCCATAATTATTATATACTTTTTTACCAGACAGGTCATTCACTTGCCAAGGCATGTTGCCTGTGACATTTACGCTCAGCACACCGAGTCGAATGCGCGTATCGGATCCTTTTTGTACCGGCACGTTATTGATTCGAACGCCACTCACGGTTATATCATAACTACCCGGAAGAAAATTTGCAGTCTCGCATTTGTACCATGAATCAAAATGTTTTTGTTCTCCCGGGTTGAAGAAATGCATCCTTATAATCACGCTGTCTTTACAATCAAACCTGATTCGACCAGTATTACCTTTTAATGCAGCATTTGTTTTCATTTCCCATTGCTCATTTCCACTTGATGCAGCATTCGATGATGAAGCTTGTTGTTCGGCAGAATTTTCAACTTTCGGCAAACCGCAATTCGGTCCCCCCATGGGAATGAAATTGAATGCTTCAGCAATGCGTCCCGGCATGATCAGTTCAGTTGCAAAAGTGAGTGCGTCCTCCATCATGTTCTTGATCATTTCATCCAGGTTATTCTGTAGTGGTTTATAATTTGCTCCGCCAATGCGCCATTTGAAATGCGGCATGCCAAGCGAAACTATCTTGCATGTTTGCAGATCCATGATGGGATTGAGTGTGATGTCGAGCCTGAGATCAGTCATCGTTCCGCCGATCGCAAGCTGCGGACTGAAATGACATTGTCCATCTTTATAACAGGGGCGCGTTCTCACTGTGACCTTGTTGTCTTCCAGTTTATCAATTTGAAAACGGATCAGTAATCCATTTTCATCAATCCTGATAAATGGCATACCCACATTAATCTTGTATTCACCAACACTTGCTTTGACACCGAGACAATTATTGATCATGTATTTATGTTGCGGCAGCAGGGCAACAGTGAATTCAAGATTATCCAGCCATTTACCTGCTTTCTCTGCGATCTCCTGGGCGTTTGCATGATTTTTCAGCAGTACCTGGTTGTTACCCGGGGTTTGCTGGCTGGTGAAAGAAGGCAATTTGAATGTTGCAAAACTTTTGTCTTTTTCACTACCCTCATTTTCCGAATCAGGTGACAGCACACCAATGCGGTTTCCTGGTTGTGTCATTTTATCCTTTTGTGCAAACAATGATGTGGAGAAAATCAGCAGCAGACCACAAAAAATTTTTTTCATGATCGAAGTTTTAGTTGTGTGAAAAAAGGAGGATTAAGAAGGTAGGGAATTTGTGGAAGAATGTCAATACCCGGATGGTATGATCTTCTGTGAAGCAGCGGGCAAACCTCGACAGACTCGGTTTGACATACCTCGACAGACTCGGTTTGACATACCTCGACAGGATCGGTTTGACCTTGACAAGCTCGGTTTGATAGGTCTCTACAGGCACGATGTGACAATAAACACTTCGAATAAGAACTTCATCAGATAATTAAAAGAATGTTCGACATAAAGAACTTCCAATCTCCAACTTCCAACCTCCGACTAATTGTGTACCTTATAGAACATTCTTCCGCCCCGCATTAACCCGCCCGAATTCTGATGTTCTGCTAAACGCTTTTTTAAAAACAAAGACTGAATTATGAGAAAAATGCATTCGCTCATTGCAATTGCAATGCAGTTATTCGTATTGGTTGCGCCAGCTTTTTCGCAAAACGTCGGCATCAATACAACAACCCCCCGCGCACCATTAAGTTTTGGCGGAGGAGGGGGACAAAAAATCATTTTGTATGATGATGGAAATCCGGAAGGCCACACCTTTGGGCTTGGAATAGCTCCCGGAGTTCTTCGAATTCACAGTTATACGTTTAATGATGATATAGCTCTTGGCTTCGGGTCAACTTCAAATTTTACAGAGAGAATGCGTGTAAAAGGAAATGGAAATATTGGTATTGGAACAAGTAACCCAATGTTTATGCTGGATGTTGCAAACCGCATGCGAATCAGAAGTGGCGGCGACCTTACGAATTCGGCTGGACTGTGGTTAAACAGAACCGATAATAGTGCTACACAAGCGTTCTTCGGGGTGGAAGACAATAACTGGGCAGGATTTTATGGGGGCTCAGGTTGGAGTTTTGGAATGAATACGAATAATGGAGATGTAAAAATTCTCTCAAGGCTTGGTATTGGAACGTCAACACCAAATGCGCCGCTTGGTTTTCCACCAGCACTTGGAAAAAAAATTACATTGTATCCAGGGGTATCAGGTGATGTTGGCATGGCAGTGCAGGGAAATTTGTTACAGATTTATTCCGACAATCCGAATGCAGACATTGCATTTGGATATGACCAGGCAGGAAATTTTAATGAGCGGTTCAGGTTCAGAAGCAATGGTGCGCTGTCGATCAATGGCAGTACAGGCAATGCCGGCCAGGTATTGCAATCTAATGGAGCTGGTGGAGCGAGTTGGGGAAGTGGAACAAACACGCTATACAGCAACACGCTTGAACTAAGAGCCGCCGGCGAATTGTTTGTAGAAGATAATAATACCTGGGTCTTCATTCCCGGTATGCAATATTCATTTAGCACAACCGGTAATACAAAGGTCTTAGTTAACTATTCGGTAAATGCAAGCAGCAGTGGTTGTACTGGTTGTCAGGCTACTCATTTTTACGTAGACCTGCTGGTGAATAATAATTCGACAATTTTGAGACGTAAGGAAATTAACAGTAATTCGGTCGACGTAGTATCAGGGACATGTGTTTCAACTTTACCTCCCGGAACGCATACTATCTTGTTGCGTGTTCAAAAACTTATCGGGCAACCACTTGTTATAATGGGAAGCGGTGCTTACGCAAGTATAATGACGTTGCAGATTATTCCTCAATGAGGTGAGCAGCATCTTTCAAACATACAAATTGGAAATGCAACTTCAATTCCAAATGGCAACAGGGAGAGGCATGGTATGCAGACGCGAGTTGATTATATTGGTGCTGCGATAAAATATATACTTGCGATTTACAATTCTGCATAGCAAACATTTCGAGTCTGAGATGAAATTTAGAGTTTTAGGCACACATCTTTGCGTGACCTCGAATAGCTCGGTCAGTCAATCTTCTGCAAGCACGGTCTGACAAACGGAAGGTGTATAGAGAAATTTCAAATTAAGATTCGAGTACCGTCCCGATAGCTATCGGGAGCCGATTGCCGACAATCATAAACCAGCTACAATTTAATAGTGACTGTTCGACCTTAAGGAACCTCCAAAACTCATGCTTTTGAAAAAATCAACGTACTTTAAATTCTACATCAGCCAAAATAATTATTGATCATTTTCTTTTATATAAATTTCCACTAATGAGACTGATTTTACTTTTCGTTTTATTTCTGATGATCATAGCTCGGAACACATCCGCCCAAAATGTTGGAATTGGCACAACTTCACCGCGTGGTCCATTAAGTTTTTCGGGAGCGCTCGGGCAAAAAATTATTTTATGGGATGACGGAAACCCTTCCGGTAATTATTATGGTTTTGGTATTCAATCCGGACAACTGCAAATTCATTCATTTAGTTCTGCCGATGATATAGTATTGGGATTCGGTTCTTCGGCAAATTTCACAGAACGAATGCGCGTGAAAGGAAATGGTCACATCGGCATTGGTGTTAATCCTGTTTTTGCACTTGACGTATATGACCGTATCCGTTTGAGGAGCGGATCAGTTTCAAATACTGCTGGTATATGGTTCAACAATCCTACAAATACTGCTACGCAAACTTTTTGGGGTGTGGAGGATGCGAATTGGGCTGGCTTTTATGGTTCAACTGGTTGGGGTCTTGGAATGAATACCACGAATGGATTTGTCAAGATCCCCAACCGCCTGGGTATTGGAACTACAACACCCAATGCTCCCCTTGGGTTTCCGCCTGCACTTGGTAAAAAAATTACATTGTATCCGGGAGCTACTGGCGATGTGGGATTTGCTGTACAGGGAAATTTGTTGCAGATATATTCTGATAACCCAAATGCGGATATTGCTTTCGGGTATGATCAGACTGCAACCGGAATGACTGAACGTTTCCGCATCCGCTCAAACGGAGCATTACGCATTAATGGAAATGCAGGCGCACCCGGACAAGTCATTCAATCCGGAGGTGATGGAGGTACAGCAAGTTGGGGACCGGGAACAAATACGTTGTACAACAATACAATTGAGATCAGGAATGATGATAATCATTCGGTACCTCAATCAAATGAGTTTGTAGAACTTGCCGGGATGACATATACTTTTACAACAACTGGGAATGCCAAAGTTTATGTAGATTTTACTCTCGCAGTTTATGCAGGAGCATGTGCGTTCTGCGGTGTTTCGCGTGTCTCAATTTATTTGCAACTAAACGGAAACAAGGCGCAAGGCTATACATATGATGTGTGTAATGAATGCAACAACGTATTGTCCGGAAGCAAAATAATCGCTGTTGGGCCAGGCACACATACCATTCGTTTATTGGCTGCCGTTTTCGGACCGCAGGTTCATTTTGGTGGCGGTTCTGATTATAGTAAGATCATGAACGTTCAAATTATACCACAGTAAAATGTTTTGATTTTCATTTGATAACTGATCGATTTAAAGTAAGTCTAAAATCTTAAATTCTCGTAATGGGTTTTAGAAACAAGTAAGCTTACAATTACAACCGGCCGTCGCGTGCGCCGCGAAAATTGGGTGTTCGAAAAAAAATAATGATTATTAAGCCTTAGCGACATTGCGGGAACCTCGACAAGCTCGGTTTGACATCCCTCTACAAGCTCGGTTTGACATCCCTCGACAAGCTCGGTATGACAATCCTCGACAAGCTCGGATTCACATCCCTCGACAAGCCCGGTACAACACAAACAACTCTTCGAACAAATACAGCAACATATCAATAAAACTTTTCTACCAAAGAACCTCTAACCTCTAACTATTTGGTCGGAAACTTTCGAGTTTAAAGAACCATTCCAACCATTCCAACCCTTCCAACTATTCCAACCAACTAGCCTTTTCTCGCTATCGCATATTTGCATTCACTTCGCTAACTTTTTCCATCTAAAAATGTATAAAATGAAATGGGTTCTATATTTTTTGTGTTGCATATCAATACAGGTAATTCATGCACAAAATGTCGGTATCGGAACAACAACCCCTCGCGGTCCATTAAGTTTTGGTGGTCTACTCGGGCAGAAGATCATTTTATGGGATGATGGAAATGCCCCAGGAAATAATTATGGTATTGGAGTTCAGGCGGGAACACTTCAAATCCATACCTATACAATCGATGATGATATCGTATTGGGAATCGGTTCGTCTGCAAATTTTATTGAGCGGATGCGCGTGAAAGGAAATGGATTCGTTGGCATTGGTACAAATTCCCCTGAATACATATTGGATGTTGCGGACCGGATCCGTCTTCGCAGTGGAGGTTCATTTTTTAGTTCGGCCGGGATTTGGTTAAACAAAATTGATAATACTTCTGCTCAGGCCTTTTTCGGAATTGAAGATGATAACTGGGCAGGAATTTATGGAGGTGGTGGTTGGGGTTTTGGATTTAATACAAATAATAATGACGTCAAAGTGATGGGGAAACTTGGTATTGGAATTA